>CAZACE010000240.1:0-3576 GCA_964483255.1 uncultured Oscillospiraceae bacterium | reverse complement strand
GTGCGGTCGCGATGTCCTGACCGACCAGATAAGCCAGCGCATCCTCGGTGAGGATGTCCGCGCCGAAGCCCGGGGTCTCGTTATGAACCGGAGCGTTGATCGCAGCGATCACACCATCCTGCACGGCGACGTTCATAGTGAACTTGCCGAATCCCTTGACGGTATACGGATCGGTCGGAACCTGCGGGCCAGCCGCCTTCAGCGCAGCGTTGATGGCCTTGGAGGTCATGGTCACGCCAGCCTTGACATCAATCGCGGCGCCTGCAATATCCTGACCGACCAACGCGTCAAAGACGGCAGTGTCAGCAATCAGGTCCGCACCGAAGCCCGGGGTCTCGTTGTGCTCGAGAACCTTCACAGAAACGATCTTGCCAGCGTCGTCAACCGCAACCTCAACCTTCAGCGGCCCAAAGCCGTTCACGTCGTAGGTGTTGGCAGTCACAACAGGCTCAGCAGCGTCGCCGGCAGCCGCAGCGGCAGCAGCGAGAATCGCTTCCTTGTCGCCCGCATTCGGCGCAATCGCCAGCGTGTTCTTGGTGTAGGTAAGAATCTCGGAAACAGCACCGACAAACGCGGACGAAGAAACCGTCGCGCCGCCGATCGTATCGACGTCGTCGTTCAGCGTATCCGGATCGGCGGCAATGGCGATGAACTGTTCCTTGAACTCAGCCTCGCCAACCTTGGTACCCAGACCAGCGGTCTCCTGCAGAGCGCCGACATACGTCTGAGTGATGTAGCCCTCAGTGCTGACGCCGACGGTGATCGGAATCGGTCCGCCGTAGCCCTGCGGAGCAGCGGTCAGCGCATAGCCGACAACCGCGCCGGAAGCATCCTTGGCCTCAAAGATCTCGTCAAGGGTACTGCCCTCGGCAAGGCCTTCATATTCAATCTGAGCATATTCGCAGCCCGGGAGCACGGTATTGAGCGCGTCCATCTTGGCGGCGAGCTTCTGGGCCTCAATCGGACCCTTGGTCACTTCATTGGTCATCGCCAGAGCAACAGCTGCCACGAGCGAGAAGATGAAGAGACGAAGCGCGAGCTTAAAAATGTCACCCATTACTTCTTAACCTCCCCAAAGCTCTTGTTGCCGGTCACACGCTCGATCAGCGGGGACACGACGTTCATCAGCAGGATGGCGAAAGAGCACCACTCCGCCGGGGCCTTCTTGCCGTAGCGGAACCAGAAGAGCAGCAGGCCGCAGCCCAGACCGAAGACGATCTTGCCCTTGTCCGTCGTCGGAGAAGTAGAATAGTCGGTCGCCATGAAGAATGCACCCAGGATCAGGCCGCCGGAAAGGACCTGATACAGCGTCATGGTCACGTCAAAGCCGGTCGCGATCAGATAGCACGCCGCGAAGGAGCCGATGAAGGCAACCGGGATATGCCAGGAGATCACCTGCTTATACATCAGATAGGCAGCACCCGCCAGCAGCGCGATCTTGCAGGTCTCGCCGATGGTGCCCGGAATGTTGCCCAGCGCCAGCTGCGCCAGAGTAAAGCTGCCGCTGGCCACACCGGAAACCGGGGTCACGGAGGCGATGGCATCCACGCCAGCCAGATTGCCAAACGCCGGAGCGGCGAAGGTATTCATGACGTTCGCCCAGGACAGCGCAAGGATCGCGCGCGCAGCGAGCGCCGGGTTGATGAAGTTCTGGCCGATACCGCCGAAGATCATTTTGCACAGCAGAATCGCAATGATGCTGCCGATCACCGGCATCCAGTACGGAACGGTGGAGGGCAGGTTCATCGCCAGCAGCATGCCGGTGACCACGGCGCTGAAATCGCCGGTGGTATCCTTGATATGCGCAGCCTTGCAATAGAACTTTTCGCTCAGAACCGCAGCCGCGACAGACAGTGCCAGGATGATCGCCGCGCGATAACCGAAGAACAGCACGCCGGCGAGGCAGGCAGGCAGCATCGCGAGACAGACGTCCTGCATGATGCTCCTGGTGGACACATTATCGCGCAGATGCGGAGAACACGAAACAACATACTTAGACATTTTCACGTTCCTCCGTAACTTAAGCCTTGATATTGCCGCCGATGCACTTGGCAACCTTGATCGCCTGAAGCAGCTCGCGCTTGGCCGGGCAGGAATAGGTGCAGCTGCCGCACTCCATGCAGTTGAGCGCGCCGATTTCCAGCGCGCCGGCGTAATCGCCATGACGCACCAGGGCATCCATCTTCGCCGGAGCCAGACCCATCGGGCAGGCGCGCAGGCAGCGGCCGCAGCGGATGCAGGCGGACTCTTCACTGCTGACAGCCTCATCGCCCAGAGCCAGGAAAGCGCCAAAGTTCTTCGTGATCGGGGTGTTCAGGGTGGACATTGCCTTACCCATCATCGGGCCGCCGCTGATGATCTTGCGCACGCCTTCGGTCATGCCGCCAGCCTGATCGACAACATCCAGAAGCGGCACGCCAATACGAACGCGCAGGTTGCACGGGTTGGCAACGCGACCGGCAACGGTCACAACGCGGTCAATAATCGGCTGCCCCTTGCGCACAGCATCAGAAAGCGCGGCACAGGTGGCCACGTTGATCACAACGCACTGCACAGCGCTGGGCAGCTTGCCGTTGGGCACCTTGCGGCCGGTCAGCGCATAGATGAGCATCTTCTCGTAGCCCTGCGGATACTTCGCCGGCAGCGCAACCACCTCGATACCCTCAGTCGCGACAGCCTTCATCGCCTCAATGGCGTCCGGCTTATTGTCCTCGATGCCAACCTTAGCGCACTGGACGCCGGCAGCCTTCATGGCAAAGCGGATACCATCCATGATCTGCTCGGCATTTTCCACCATCAGGCGATGATCGCTGGTCAGGTACGGCTCACATTCGGCGCCATTGACCACAAGCGTATCCGGCTTCGGATCAAGCTTTTCAGTGTCGAGCTTAACCGTGGTCGGGAACGTCGCGCCGCCCAAGCCGACAACACCGCAGTCGCGGGCGATATTCAGGATGTCCTGCGCGGTGAGCGCATCGACATTCTCGCAGGGCTTCACAGACTCATCCCAGCGATCCTCAAAATCGTTGTCGATCACGACGGCAGGGACGCTCTTGCCGCCAGCGAGTTCACAGGTCGTCAGGGCGACAACCTTACCGGAAACAGACGCATGAACCGGCGCAGAAATAAAGCCCTGCGCCTCACCGATGACCTGGCCCATATTGACCACCTGCCCCACCTTCACGCAGCACGCCGCAGGCGCGCCCAGATGCTGGGACATGGCGATCGTCACTCGAGCCGGAGCAGCCGCGTTCACAATCGGCTGAGACTTGGTCGCGTTTTTGCCGTTACCAATCTCATGCGGATGCACGCCGCCGCCAAATGTCTGGGTAATAGCCACAGACAAGTTCCTCCCTTCACTTTTCCATCCATTATATTGCATAAGGAATGAAGTAAAATGTTACGCTTTATTATACCATACAAATATACAAAAGCAAAGAAAGTTTTCGCCATTTTTTCATTTCATCGTCTCGGCATGCGCCTTATTATTTCTTGGCAGATCCACATTTCGCGAAATTCTGTCGCAAATACAAAAAGACTTTCGGTTTGCATTTACAAAACAAACCGAAAGTCTGC
>CAZACE010000239.1:0-3577 GCA_964483255.1 uncultured Oscillospiraceae bacterium | reverse complement strand
TCGGAATACACGCACTCACCGTCGATCACAGCGGAAACCTTGCGGTCGGAGCCGCCCGCGTCAAAGCCGATGCGGCAGCCGTCCAGATGGCCGCCAATCGGCGCGGCAGATTCGTTCTCCGCCGGGCACTGATCCAGCGGCAGATCGAGCACTTCGACGTCGCGCTCATAGGTATTGTGGAAGAACTCGCAATCAAACTTACGCTCACCCTGCAGGGTATAATCCTGCTGCAGGCGCTTGGCCAGATCGCTGCAGCCACACACATAGATGCGGAAGCCGCCGACGGACCAGAGCAGGAACTTTACATAGCGCTCCACATAACGATAATCGGCCTCAGCCATCTCAGGCGTGGCGTAGATCTTCGTATGATGAACGGAAATCTTGCCCGCTTCGCGCTCCACGGCAATGGAAATCGGCTGGGTTGCGCCCTTCAGGTACGCCTCGCGCCAGACACCGAACGGAATAAACGTCTGATCGAGCTTCGGCGCATGCTTCATCTCATAAGAAATACCAAGATACTGCATCGTATTTCCCCCTCAGTTTTCTTCAAGCATATTAGACCAAGCTGAGCGCATCCTCGTCAGCAACCAGGACAAAGTTCGGATGCATCTGCAGGATAGAAGCCGGAACCTGCGGGGTCACCGGGCCGAAGAATGCCTTCTTGACGATCTCGGCCTTATCCTTTCCTGAGACGATCATCAGCACCTTGCGCGCGTTCATGATCGTGCCGGTGCCCATGGTATAGGCCTGACGCGGCACCTCGTCCTTGGAATTGAAGAAGCGCTTGTTGGCCTCGATGGTCTCGTCCGTCAGATCTACACAATGCGTGCCCAGATCAAAAGCGTCGCTCGGCTCGTTGAAACCGATGTGGCCGTCGTGGCCAATGCCCAGCAGCTGCAGATCCACGCCGCCCAGAGAAGCGATCACTGCGTCATACGCGGCGCACTCGGCTTCCGCGTCCTGGTTGTTGCCGTTAGGCAGGTTGATTTTGTCCGCCGGGATGTTCACATGATCGAAGAGATTCCTGTGCATGAAGCTCCAGTAGCTCTCCTGATGCTCGCGCGGCAGGTTGCGGTATTCGTCCAGATTGACGGTCTTCACCTCGGCAAAATCCAGATCGCCAGCATTATACCAGGCCACCAGATTCTTATAAGTGCCCACCGGGGTGCCGCCGGTCGCAAGGCCGAGCACGCAGTCCGGCTTATGAATCACCTGCGCGGCGATGATGCTCGCCGCCTTGCGGGACATATCCTCGTAATTCTTGGTACGAATGATTCTCATAGGAATTCCTCCTCTATGTATGATTTGTCGATTGTCTCAAACCGATCCTTGCCCACGCCGGCATCAGCATCATTCTTCATGAAAATCTCTGCAGAATACACGTGCCGGCATGGCCGGAAACCGATATTATACCTGTTTCTTCAATTCTGCAAACATGGGCAGGTTTCCTTCCTGAACATGCTCCCTTTGAAATAATTCATTGGGCTTTTTCGCGTCCGTCATGCTTTGGAATAAGCCAGAAGCAGACCCAGCTTCCGGAATCAGTCTCCCCTGCCATGTCTGCTTTTTGGCTTTGTTTATGCGCCAGCGCCGATTCAATCAAGCACTGTGGTTTTCCGCAAATCAGAAGCTATCCGGCTCCGGAATATGCAGCGGCAGTGGAAACCAGCCGCGCGGCATGCCGCATGCCTTCGGAGCGCCGAAGCGGTTGTGGCTAAACAGCAGTTGATGCGCCTGAATGCCAGTCAGCCAGGTTTGCGGCTCACGTTCCGTCTTCTCCACGACGATTCCCGCATCCGACACGCTCAGCAGATACGCGCCCAGACCTTCCCAGCCCAGCACATATTCGCCCTTTTCAAGCGGATCAATGCTGTCTTTCAGCTGCATATAGGCGCGCAGGACGCTTTCGGGCCTGAGCACCCGGATCATACAGTTCGCATCGATTGAGCAATCCTCGCAAATGGATGCAAGCCGGCTGTTGAGTGTCACATCATGCGGCGCAGCGTTCACATGCAGCAAACGGATATCCCTTTCAAGCATCCATGCCTTGATCGCCGGAAGAATCATCGATGCGTCTTCCATGACAATCTCGCCCAGACGCGTGCCATCCTCCGTCGAGCTGATATAGCCCGCAAACGCTCCGTTCTTCTTTACCGTCCATGCCTGCTTATGGTAGCTTTCCAGCGTCGCGATGAAGTTCTTCTGCGTCCTTGCGCCGGCTACACGCTGTGCATCATACAGCGCAAGCGCCTGCAGCACATCTTCCTGCGTCATTCTCGAAAACACAAGACCGTCAGTCTCACAATCTGCGAGTGCATGACGCACATTAGGGCGGCTGATGCTGTATTGATAGGTCTCGCCGCCGGTTTCAAAGCCATGGTATTGATAGCGCTGCCGCTGTCCGCCCAGCGCCATCAGATCCAGGCCGCGCTCACGGGCGCGCTCAAGCTGCATCTGCATGAGCGCCGCCATGACGCCCTTGCCGCGAACACGCGGATGCGCCGACACGGAACCGATATACCCTACGCGCAGCGACGTATCCCCCACGCGCAGCGGGAATTCATACATGGCCACGCAGCCGCAGAGCTTGCCATCCTCTTCTGCGATGGCATGAATATCCGCAATGCTGAATTCCTTCGCATAAACCTTGGGAAGCAGCGTTTCAAAGTTATGCGGCACGCGAAGCATCGAAAACACCATGTTGATGAAATCGATGATATTGTCCATATCCCTTGCGTCCGCCATACGATACGTAATCATAATACTCCTTAATGAAGAACATATTGCCGAAAGAGAAAGAGCTGCTGCCTTTCAGCAGCAGCCCCTTGGGGTTTTAATCAGTTGCAGTTTGCTTTCAGACAGCTAATCACTTCGCAGCCATGAAAGCATCGAGCTGCGCCTGGATCTCAGCGATGACCTCGTTCAGGCCAACGGCTTCGAGCTCAGCCTTCAGCTGCGGGACAACTTCGGCCGGATCGGAGGTACCGGTCTGCATCTCGTAGATGTACTGCTCCCAAACATTCTTCATCGCCAGGCACTGGTCAGCAACCGGCTCGATATTCGGGGTGAAGCCCAGAGCGGCAGAGGTGATCGCCTCAGCGGTGTAGCGCTCAACGAGCTCAGTCCACTGATTCGGGTTGGCCGGAACGGACTCGAAAGCAGAAGCTTCGACCGGGCCCAGCGCGTAGGAGCCCTGGCCATAGGCGTTCAGGCTCATGTTGGCGTTGCCCAGATCGGTCTTCTTCACGATGCCTTCAGAGACGACTTCGTAGTGCTTGCCTTCGATGCCGTAACGGGCGATGGTGCGGTACTCAGCGTCGGAGTTCATCAGGTTGATGGCCTTGATCGCCTCTTCCGGATGCTCAGAGTAAGAGGAAACAGCGGTAACGGAACCGATGAGGCCGTCGGTGGTCAGATACGGACCATCGTAACGGGAAATGAAGCAGGCCTTCTGCTTGGCGTTGGCCCAGATGGTCTCAGCGCCGAACCAGCCCTGACCGGACTGAACAACGCCAGCGATGGAGCGCGGCATGGACTCGGTCACAGCAGCATCAGCATTGATGTAGCCCTTCTCGTA
>CAZACE010000238.1:0-3593 GCA_964483255.1 uncultured Oscillospiraceae bacterium | reverse complement strand
AACCAGTGACCCCATCGATGTGAACGATGTGCTCTACCAACTGAGCCAAAGCACCGGGAACAAAAAGTATTATAGCACCGCATTGGTGGATTGTCAACCCTCAAATTTGCTTTTTTTCGGGAGTCTTTCTTCGGTCTTTCTTCATGGAATAGATTGACTTTAGCGCGCTAACGTGGTAACATAATGCTGTAATGAAAAGATGAGGTGAAATGCATGAGCCTGCGCAGAGATAAACAGACGGATGAATTGTTTAAGTCGATCCTTTCCCTTGACAGCGTGGAGGAATGCTATCAGTATTTCGAGGATCTGTGCACCGTCAAGGAGATCCGCGACCTCGGTCAAAGGCTGGAGGTGGCCAGGCTGCTTGATCAGGGCAGTTCCTATCTGCAGGCGGGCGAGAAAACCGGCGCAAGCTCGGCGACCATTGGCCGCGTGAAACGATGCCTCAATTATGGATCGGGCGGCTATGGCCTGATTCTTGGAAGGCTGAAGGAAGGGGAGACAGCAGATGCGTAATCTCAGAGCGGACGAACGGATTTCCATTGAACTGCGTGAGATGTATCAGCAGTACGGATATCTGCCCTACAAGGTCAATCAGTTCGAGGAATACGATTTATACATGCGCAACAAGCGCTTTCTGATGAGCGAAAACGTGATCGCTTTTTCAGATATGGACGGCAAGCTCATGGCGATGAAGCCGGACGTGACGCTCTCCATCATCAAGAACACCGGCGACAGTCAGGAAACCACCAAGGTCAGCTACGCTGAGCGCGTGTATCGCGTGCCGCGCGGAGCGAAGGGCTTCAAGGAGATCATGCAGACGGGCCTTGAGGTCATCGGTCAGGTGGACGCCTGTGCGATGGGCGAGGTGCTCATGCTGGCGGCACGGAGTCTGGAGAGAATCAGTGCGGATTACGCGCTGGACATTGCGGATCTGGGCATCGTCTCCGGTATCCTCGGTGAAACAGGTCTGGACGACGCCGGGCGCGCGCAGCTGCTTTCTCTCATCCGTGATAAGAACCTGCACGGCCTGAAAGCACAGTGCGATGCGCTGGGGCTGGCTGAGGCGACGAAGCAGCAGCTTTGCGGTCTGGTGACGGTTTATGGCCCGTTTGAAACGACGCTGCCAGCGTATGAGCAGATGGATCTGCCTGCGGCCTGTAAGGGTGCTTTGGCGGATCTGAGGACGCTGCTGGAAATGACGAAGGCTTGCGGCGTTGCGAATGTGAATCTCGATTTCTCCGTGATCAGCGACATGAATTACTACAACGGTCTGGTGTTTAACGGCTTTGTGTGCGGCGTGCCTCAGAGCGTGCTCTCCGGCGGCAGGTATGATTACCTCATGCGCCGCATGGGCAGAAAGAGCCAGGCCATGGGCTTTGCGGTCTATCTGGATCAGCTGGAGCGGCTGCTCGGCAGCAGGCGCGAATACGACGTGGATCTGCTGATTTGCTACGGCGAGGAAGCCAAGCCCGCCGAGGTGCTTCTGGCGGCGCAGCGGGCAGAGAAAAAGGGCCTGAGCGTGCGCGTGCAGCGCGAGGGAAAGACGGCGATCCGCGCACGCGAAGTGATGACACTCTGAAGGAGGGAACACCATGGATAAGATGATCAATGTGGCGCTTCCCAAGGGCCGTCTGGGCGATAAGGCCTATGCGATTCTGGAAAAATCCGGCTATCCCTGCCCGGCGCTGAAAGAGGATAACCGCAAGCTGACGTTTGAAAACGAGGAAATCGGCGTGCGTTATTTCCTGGTGAAGCCCTCTGACGTCGCGGTCTATGTCGAGCGCGGCGCGGCGGATATCGGCATCGCGGGCAAGGATATTCTGCTGGAATACAAACCCGACGTCTATGAGCTGCTGGATCTCAAAATGGGCTGCTGCCGCATGTGCGTGGCCGGGCCGCAGGATTTTCGCGACGACCCGGCGAAGACGCTGCGCGTGGCGACCAAATTTCCGAATATTGCCAGAGCCTATTACAGCGGCCTGAGCCGTGAAATTGAGCTCATTCACCTGAACGGATCCATCGAGCTGGCGCCGCTGGTGGGGCTTAGCGATGTGATCGTGGATATCGTGGAGACGGGCAAGACGCTCTATGAAAACGGACTGGCGCCGCTTGAGGAGATCGTGCAGATCTCCGCGAGGCTGATCGCCAACAAGGCGAGCTTCAAATTCAAGGGCGACAAGCTGCGCACGCTTTGCGGGCAGATGGAAAGGACGATGAATCTGTGAAGATTATCAGATACAGCGAGATGGACAGCCTGCTGATGCGCTGCATGGAGACCTCCGGCGTGGGCGAAACCGTGCGCGTGATCATCGCGGATGTTGAAAAGAATGGCGACGCGGCGCTGCTCGCCTACGGCGAAAAATTCGACGGCGCGAAGCTGGACAGCCTTGCCGTGAGCGATGCGGAAATCGACGAGGCGATGTCCGCGATTCCCCAGAGCCTCAAAAAGGCCATGGAGACCGCGGCAGAGAACATCCGTATCTTCCACAGCGCGCAGAAGAGAGAGGGTTTCTGCCTCAAGAATCCGGACGGTACATACATGGGCCAGAAGGTGACGCCGATTGAAAAGGTGGGCCTGTATATCCCCGGCGGCACGGCGAGCTATCCGTCTACGGTGTTTATGAATGCGATTCCGGCGAAGATCGCCGGATGCAGCGAGATTGTCATGGTTTCCCCGCCCAACAGAGAAGGCAGGATCGCCGCGCCGATCCTCGCTGCGGCGAAGATGGCCGGCGTGACGAAGGTATTCAAGGTTGGCGGCGCGCAGGCCATTGCGGCGCTGGCGTATGGCACGCAGTCTGTACCGAAGGTAGACAAGATCGTCGGCCCGGGCAATGCCTATGTTGCCGAGGCGAAGCGCCAGGTCTTCGGCCGGGTGAATATCGACATGATCGCAGGCCCGAGCGAGATCCTCGTTGTGGCCGACGGCACGTGCAATCCCGCTTATGTTGCGGCGGATCTGCTCTCCCAGGCCGAGCATGATGCGTTGGCCTGCGCGGTGCTGGTGACCGACAGCATGGAGCTGGCGGAAAAGGTGTCGCTTGAAGTCGAGCGTCAGCTTTCTCTCCTGCCGCGCGAGGCGATTGCGCGCAAGGCCATCGAAGGAAACAGCCAGATCATCGTCACCGACGATCTGCTTTCCGCAGTTGAGGCCGCCAACGAGCTCGCGCCCGAGCATCTTGAGCTCTGCGTAGATGATCCCCAGAATTATCTGCCCTGCGTCCGCAATGCCGGCTCCGTCTTCATGGGCAAGTATTGCCCGGAATCCCTGGGCGACTATATCGCCGGTCCGAATCACACGCTGCCGACCTCCGGCACGGCGCGCTTCTCCAGCCCGCTGAGCGTGGACGATTTCATCAAGAAAACCCAGTATACCTATTATACCCGCGAAGCGCTCGCCAGGGTTGCGGATGATATCGCCGTCTTCGCCCGCGCGGAAGGCCTCGAGGCGCACGCCCGTGCCGCGCTGATCCGCATGGAGTGACGTTGGGGCTGCGCCCCAAACCCCCTCCCGGGAGTTCATCCCCAGCCCCCCCTCCTTCGCTGCGCCTACCCGCAGCGGGGGGGTTAAGGGCTGGTTGCTTAAAAAC
>CAZACE010000237.1:0-3598 GCA_964483255.1 uncultured Oscillospiraceae bacterium | reverse complement strand
GTCGTCGGCGAAAACGGCATGCCCTTCGAAGTTCAGATCCGTACTCACGAGATGCACCGCATTGCTGAATACGGCATTGCGGCGCATTGGCGCTATAAAGAGGGCAAACAGGCGGCTGACGGCCTGGATAATAAGCTTTACTGGCTGCGTCAGATTCTGGATTGGCAGAACGACATGCGCGACAGCGAGGAATTCATCTCCTCGCTCAAGGTGGATCTATTCAGCGACGAGATTTTTGTCTTTACGCCCAAGGGCGAGATTGTCGATCTGCCCCGCGGCGCGACGCCCATCGACTTTGCCTATCGCATTCACAGCGCAGTCGGCAATAAGTGCGTCGGTGCAAAGGTCAATGGCCGCATTGTGACGCTGGATTACCAGCTGGATACGGGCGATTTCGTCGAGATCATTACCCAGCAGAACAGCAAGGGACCCAGCCGCGATTGGCTCAAGATCGTCAAGACCTCGCAGGCGAAGGCGAAGATCCGCAATTTCTATAAAAAAGAGCTCAAGGATGAGAACATCGCCACCGGAAAATCCATGCTGGAAGCCGAGGCAAAGCGCCAGGCGTCGAGCCTGCCCGTGCTCATGAAGAACGAGTATGCCGAGCCGATCTTGCGCAAGTTCTCCTTCGCGGATCTCAATGATCTTTACGCAGCCGTCGGCTGCGGCGGCATCACGGCTGCGCATGTGATTACCCGCTTGCGCGAGGAACAGAGAAGCCATGAGAAGCCGCTCGTTCCCGTGCTGCCTCGTGTTGCTGTGGAGCCTGCTGCCCAGAAGGGCGGCAAATCCGCTGCCAAGGATGATGTGGGCATCCGCGTGGCAGGTCTGCCGGGCTGCCAGGTACATTTTGCCAAGTGCTGCACGCCGCTGCCGGGCGATGAGATCATCGGATATATCACGCGTGGACGCGGTGTGACGATCCATTCCCGCGAGTGCGTGAATGTCAATCATTCTCACGATGCCGCGCGCTGGATCGAGGCGGAATGGTCCGATACGACCAATTCCTCCTACAACGGCTCAATTCAGATCCTTGCTGTTGACAGAAGCAACCTGCTTGCTGATCTGATGAGTTATCTGGCTGTCCAAAAAGTGGCGATTTGCGCGGTCAGCGCTCGTGTGAACAGCAACCAGACCTGCACCATTGAACTGACACTGCAGGTGGCCAGCAAGCAGGAGCTGGACTGGGTCATCAAGCAGATTGCCAAGCGGCAGGATATCATTGAGATCTTCCGCGTGTAATACAGGCAATGTTGATTTAGAACGCGCGAAGCGAAGAAGGGGCAAGGGATGAATTCCCTTGTCAGGGAGTTGGGGATGAAATCCCCAGGAAAGAGAGTATAGCATATGAGACTGGTCATTCAGCGCGTGCTGGAATCGAGCGTGAAGGTGGACGGCAATGTGGTCGGCGCCATCGGCAAAGGCTTCATGGTGCTTTGCGGTGTGGAGGAAGGCGACACGCTCGACGATGTGAAATACTGCGTGGAAAAGACCGCTGGTCTGCGTATCTTTGAGGATGACGCAGGCAAGATGAACCGCTCCATCCTCGATGATGGCGGTGAAATCCTGGCGATCTCTCAGTTTACGCTCCACGGCGATGCGCGCCATGGCCGCCGCCCGAGCTTCTCAACCGCGGCGCGCCCGGATGTAGCCGTGCCGATGTATGAGGCTTACTGCAAGGGCTTGCGCGAGAAGGGTATCCATGTGGAAACGGGCATTTTCCAGGCGGATATGAAGGTGTCGCTCATCAATGACGGTCCGGTGACGCTGCTGCTGGATTCCAGGAGGACATTCTGATGGCTGAGCTGGATATCCGGATCATAACCGGCGGCCCGCTGGATGTGAATACCTATGTGGTCAGCGCGAAGGGCAGCGACTGCTGCGTGGTGATCGATCCCGGCGCGGAGGCTGAGAAGGTGAAAACCGCTGTCGGCGAGCGTACGGTCAGCGCTGTGCTGCTCACGCACGGTCATTTTGATCATATGCTTTTTGCCAGGCACTGGCTTGATCAGGGCGCAAAGCTCTGCGTGCATGAGCTGGACGCGCCTGCGCTGCGCAGTCCATCGCTGAATCTCAGTCAGGTGGTCAATCAGCAGCTTGTGCTGCCCGATGCCGATGTGCTCCTGCATGAAGGCGATATCGTGTGCGAGGCGGGCATGGAGCTTTGTGTGCTGCATACCCCGGGCCATACGCCCGGCGGCGTCTGCTATCTGAGCGGAAAGACGCTCTTTTCCGGCGATACGCTGTTCTATGGCAGCTATGGCCGGCTGGATCTGCCAGGCGGCGATGCGCAGGAGATGATCGCTTCGCTTACGCGCCTCATGCAGTTGGATGGCGAGACCGTTGCTTATCCGGGCCACGGCATGAAGACGAAGATCGTCTGGGAACGGGGGAACTATCGGTGAGAATCGCCATTGTGACCCCTTTTGAGGGCTTTCGAAACGATATTGCCGACGTGGTTCGCCTGTTCTACGGCGAGGGTGCAGCGGTGACGATGGAAGAACCGCACGATGCCGAGCTCAAGCATACGCATGCGCTGGAAGAGGGCGTGTGGATTGAGTGCTTTGCACTTTCTGGCGGCCCGACAGCGACGTTTGTGACACTGCGCGGCGAGGCTGTGACATGCGGCGGCCTGGAGGAAAAGCGCCAGCTCAAGCGGCTGATCAAACGCTGCTGCTATCGGCTTTTTAAGCAGATGACGGGCAGGCGTCCAGCGTGGGGCTCGCTTACGGGGATTCGCCCGACCAGGCTGTATTATCAGCAGATGGAAAGCGGCAAGACCCGGCAGGAGGCCAGAGCGTCGCTTGAGGATCTCTTTGACCTCTCTGAAGAGAAGCTCGAGCTGCTCGATGAGATCATCGATGCACAGGATGGGCTGATCCTCAGACCGCAGAATGCCTGCGATCTGTATATCGGTATTCCGTTCTGCACGACGCGCTGCGCGTATTGCTCGTTCTCTTCCGGCGAAATCGGCAACGGCAAGCTGGTGGAGCCGTATCTTGATGCGCTTTTCCGCGAAATTGACCTTTCTAGCCAGATGGCCAAGGACATGGGATTGGATATCCGCGTGGGCTATATCGGCGGCGGCACGCCCAGCAGTCTGACCACAAGCCAGCTGGATCGCCTGCTTTGCCATATGCAATCGCGATTTGGAAAGCTGGAGGAACTCACCGTCGAGGCAGGAAGACCCGATACGCTGGATCGGGAAAAGCTTGCCATGCTGCGCAGCCATCCGGTCACGCGCATTTCGATCAATCCGCAGACGATGAACGACGAGACACTGCGTGTCATTGGCCGCGCACATACCGCGCAGCAGACAATCGACTGCTATCACATGGCGCGGGAGCTCGGCTTTGACGATATCAACATGGACGTGATCGCGGCGCTGCCGGGCGAGGATTATGCAATGTTCTCTCGCACGCTGGATATTATCCGTGAGCTTGATCCAGACAGTCTGACCGTGCATACGCTGGCCATCAAGCGTTCCTCCAAGCTGCATGAACAGAAGTATCAGCAGCAGGAAGAGGACGTGGCGCGCATGGTGGCGCTGGGCAGGGAACCGGCGCATGGAATGGGCATGCGCGCCTATTACCTCTAT
>CAZACE010000236.1:0-3608 GCA_964483255.1 uncultured Oscillospiraceae bacterium | reverse complement strand
CATGTCGTATGCGCTGAGATAGCGCTTTTTGCCGTCATAGCAAAGGAGCTGCATGTTTTTCCCCAGACCGTCGATGCCGACAATCACGTATTGATGCAGCCAGTAATCCATGCCGCTTTGCACATCCAGGTATTCGCCGATGCCCGTCCGGAACGCGTCGCCCTCGTTATCCATCACAAAGCCGATCAGCGCATTCATCGAATCCTTGACGGCATCGCTTTGCTCGCCCACCGCATAGCTGTAATACGTATCCGAGCCGTCCCAAAGGGCGCGGAAATTGGATGCAGAATCAACAGCATTCGTATTCTTCTCATTGCACAGCATGTTATGGTTCGGATTGCTTTCATCCATGCCGACCATCCATGCTCCCTTGTCGATATTCCATGTATAGATGCCCTGATAGCTGCCGTTCGTGTAGACAAAAATCGGGAAACCGTCAGACGCTCCGTGATTCGGGCTGCTGCGCAGTTGTGCAGGCAGCGCATCATAATCCGGACGGGATGCAACAACCTCGCTCCACAATCTGGCGCCAACAATGTTCCGCAGATGCGTGTGGTCGATATAATTTGCTTTGAGGGTAAATCTGTTGACAGCGTACTTCCATCCGGGGAACATGACGTTCAGCGGGATCGAACGCGCCTCGTCCTGATAGAGCGTAACCGTAAAATTCTTCTTGTCCCACTTCATGCCGGAAGAGCCTTGGCACTGAATCTCGATGTATGCGTGGAAAACCAGCGATTGGGATTCGTACCACAGTTCGGCCAGCACGTTGTCTTTGGTTGTCGGGATGCTGCCAGTGATAAAGATTTTCGGTTTGTCCAGAACAGACTGAACGCTCACCATGGCCTCATTCAGCGCATTCAGTCCAGCCTCAACCTTCTCGCTGGAGTAGACCGTAGTCGCGCCCGGCATAGCGTCGTCAATCTGTACGCCGTCTTCCCCTTTGTCTCCCTTAGGCCCCTGCGGGCCGGCAGGACCTTGCAGAGCCGCAAGCTGCTCGCTGGTAAACATATCGTAGGTGAATGGATCGCCCGTGTCGCCCTTGTCGCCTTTGTCACCCTTGGTGCCCTTCGGGCCTGTCGCGCCCGTCAGACCACGCGGCCCCTGTTCGCCCTGCAGCCCTCGAGGACCGGCAGGACCCATCGGGCCCGTGCTGCTTTCAATCTGAATTTTCACTTCATTCTCACCGATCAGTTTCATCTTGCACCTCCCGCAATCCTGAGCACAGCCATCCTGCCGCTGAGCACCGCCGTGTGCTGTCCCTGCGCATTCGTCAGCCTGCCGCTCGCGTCAAATGCTGCATCGCGCACCACGCGCAGCGACCATTCGTAAGTATCCGGCCGCAGGCTGGCCGTGTCATCATGAATAAACATCATGTGAAACGCATGGTCGCTCAGATTCGGCACGAGAATCTTGCGCATAACCGCCAAGCCGCCGCGCTGGGCAAGCGTAAAAATGGCTCTGTCCTTCTCTGACGCCGTCCCCTCTTCAAAAACAAACTTCACAATACCCGTATCTCCCTGCGGAATCTGAATCAGATTCCCGCAGACTCTGACGCTCATTTCCTGCCCCTCCTTTTTCCATCCGGCCCGCTTAAAGCCGCCTCATCATCACAATACCGGAAAGGAACCATATACAAAGCCCAGGCGTACATGACAGCCCGGGCTTTGATATATTCCATCCGTCTCATCTTGTCTCGGATTCTGTGCGCGCATAAGAATCCCTGCGCAGACGCTCTTTACGATGCTCCGCAATGATAATGTATCACACCGGATAGTCACCGTCAACGTGACGCTTTATGACGCTTCATGTCATTTTGCGCTCATGTAAAAAGGCTTTCCAAACCATCCGGTCCGGAAAGCCGTATTTATGGCTGCTTCGCCTTTATCGAATTGACCACCAACGCGCCAAAGATGATCGCAAAACCCAACAGCATCGTGCCCGTAAGCCGCTCGCCCAGCAGCAGCCAGGAAGCCAGCGCGCCGAACACAGATTCCAGCGATAAAAGAATCGCCGCATGCGAAGCCGGCGCCATGCTCTGGCCAATGTTCTGCAGGCTCATCGCCACCGTCGTGGAGAAGACCGACAGATAAAGCAGACCGCCCGCCGTACTCAGCGTGATCACAATCGGCATGCCGCGCTCAAAGAGCAGCGAATATACGAATGCAAACGCCGCCGCAAAGGCAAACTGAAGCACAATCAACGCGTAGGTGTTCGTCTTTTCCTGGCTGCGATCCACAGCCATGATATGCGCCGCAAAGAGCGTGCCGCTGCACAGCGTCAGCATATCGCCCAGATTCAGCCCGCCGCTCTCGCCATCCAGCGAGAGACAGCCAATGCCGGCAAGCATCAGCGCCGCAGCGATGAAATTTGTCCGGCTGAGCTTCTGGCGGAACACCAGGCGGCAGCCAAAGGGCACCAGCAGCACGTATACCGTCGTCAGAAAGGCATTCTTGCCCGCGGTCGTCATGCTCAATCCGATGGTCTGCACGATATATGCGCCGCAAAGCAGAAAACCCACGATTGCGCCCCGCCGCACATCCGCACGCGTAAGGCCTTTCAGGTGCTTTTGAAACATGATTGCCGTCAGCACGGAGGCGATCGCATAGCGAATCGCGATGATTGCTCCCGGCGGCACGCTGTCCACCGTATTCTTCATGACCACGAATCCCGTGCCCCAGATGAAAGCGGTCAATACGAGAATCGCATCCGCCATCAGTTCTCTTTTTGTCATGAAATTCCTCTTTCAAAACGACTCTTCTCGTTTGTCTTTTGCCGTTTTCAGGCTATTGTACCACAAGGCGCGCCCAAAGAAAAGCTTTACACCCCCGGGAAATTGGTGTATCATTTATAGTACGATAGTTTTGTTTATACCGCCAAACAAAGGAGCGATCAATATGGACAACAACATGATCCCCAACCTGATGCTGCCGGATGAAGAACCGACCCCGGTCGTACCCTCCGCTGCGGCCGCTGCCAAAGCGCAGGAAGCGGCGCCCGTGCAGGCGAAGAAAGAGGAACAGCCCGTCGAGCCCGTTTCCGCCGAAGATGACGCCCTCAATTTTGAGAACCTCACCGAGCAGGAGAAGGCTGCCGTCCTCGCCTTCGTCGATCGTATTGATATCCATAACAGCGAAACCGTGCTCAAGTACGGCAACGCCGCGCAGATGAAGATCTCCCAGTTCTCCGATAAGATTCTGGAGGACGTGAAGACCAAGGATACCGGCGCAATCTCCGACATGCTGACCGACCTGGTCGCCGAACTCAAGGGCTTCGACGTGGACGAGGGCAAGCGCGGCGGCTTCCTGGGTCTGTTCAAGAAGGCCGGCCTTAATCTCACACAGCTCAAAGCCAAGTACGACAAAGTCGAAGAGAATGTGACGGAGATTGTAACCGCCCTTCAGGGCCATCAGAAGCAGCTCATCTCCGACGCCGCCATGCTCGACGAGCTCTACAAGCAGAACGAACAGTTCTATCACGAGCTGACGCTCTATATCATCGCGGGCGAAATCAAACTGAGACGTCTGCGCGAGGAAGAGCTGCCGCCGCTGCTTTGTAAGGCGCAGGAGACCGCCAGTCCCGCCGACGCGCAGGCCGCCAACGATTTC
>CAZACE010000235.1:0-3614 GCA_964483255.1 uncultured Oscillospiraceae bacterium | reverse complement strand
AGCGCATCTACCTTGTCGTTGTCGCCGGTGATCTGCAGAACCATGGAATTCTTGTTGACGTCGAGCACCTTTGCCTTGAAGATATCGACCAGGCGCATCAGGCCCTCGCGCTCGGTGACGTCAGCTTTCACCTTCACCAGAAGCAGCTGGCGCTCCACGGAATTGCGCTGCTTCATCACCTGAACCTTCTGCACGCAGATGAGCTTGTAGAGCTGCTGCACCAGCTGCTCCACCTTCTGCTCGTCGCCCTTGACCACGATGGTGATGCGGGAGACCTCTGGATCCTGCGTCGTGCCGACGGCCAGGGAATCGATGTTGAAGCCTCTGCGGAAGAAGAGGCCGGAAACGCGGGAAAGAACGCCCGGCTCGTTGTCGACCAGCACGCCGACGGTATAGCGCTGGGCATGATCATGATTCAAATACATGTGCGCACCTCCGTCAATTCAGGCAGAACGAGTCGATCGGGGAACCCGGCGCAACCATCGGCGCAACCATCTCGTCGATATCGAGCATGCACTCGATCAGGCAGGGCTCGCACTTGGCATAGGCCTTTTCAAACGCCGCCTTAAAGTCAGCAAGATTGCGCACGCGCGTGCCTTCCAGACCGTAGGCGTCGGCGAGCTTCATGAAATCCGGGCCGCGGTCGAGGGTCGTCTGGCTGTAGCGCTGGCCGAAGAACAGCGTCTGCCACTGGCGAACCATGCCCAGCGTGCCGTTGTTGAAGATGACGACGATCACCGGGATATTGTAATAGCCGATGGTGGAAAGCTCGGTCAGGTTCATGCGGAAGGAGCCGTCGCCCGTGGCCAGCGCAACCGGCTTGCCCGCGGGATCGCTCTTGGCTGCGCCCATCGCCGCGCCCAGGCCAAAGCCCATCGTGCCCAGGCCGCCGCTGGAAATCAGCTGACGCGGATTGATGAACGGGAAGTGCTGCGCGGTCCACATCTGATGCTGGCCGACGTCCGTCGCCACCGTCATATCCGGCGCGATCTCGGCCATGGCCTTCAGGATCTTTCTCGGCTCAAACTTATCGTCATGCACATAGTCCTCGATCATGCTGCGCGCCTGCTGCATCCACTGCGGATGCTGCTTCTGAGCAACGCGCGAGAGCAGCAGCTCCAGCACGGTCTTCGCATCGCCGGTGATATGCAGCGTCGTGGAGACGTTCTTGTTGATCTCCGCGCGATCGATATCGATATGCAGCACCTTCGCATTGGGCGCAAACTTCGAAGCGTCGCCCAGCGCGCGATCGGAGAAACGAACGCCGACGGCAATGAGCAGGTCGCAGCGCTGCATGGCGATGTTCGCCGCATGCGTGCCGTGCATGCCGATCATGCCCAGCATTCGATCGCTGTTGGCGCTCGCCGCGCCAAGACCCATGAGCGTGGAGGCAATCGGCGCATCAATGCGGCCGGCCAGCTTCATAAGCTCGCTCTGCGCACCGGAAAGCGTGACGCCGCCGCCGCAGTAGATCAGCGGCCTGTGCGCCTCGGCGATGAGCTGCGCGGCCTTTTCCAGCCTCGGCTCCGCCTTGAGCTTGTACTGCTCAAGCGCCTCGCCCTCAGGGCGCAGCTGGCTAAGCGGCTTCTTCTTGGAAAGGCGCGGAATGAGTTCCTCGCCATGAAGCGGCTGATACTCCGTCTCGGCCAGCTGCACGTCCTTGGGGATGTCGATCAGCACCGGGCCGGGACGGCCGGTGGAGGCGATGTAAAACGCCTCGCGGATGGTATCCGCCAGCTTTTCAACGCGGGTCACCAGATAGTTGTGCTTGGTGATGGGCATCGTCATGCCGGAGATATCCGCCTCCTGGAAGGAGTCCGTGCCCATGAGAGACTGGGGCACGTTGCCGGTGACAAAGACCACAGGGGTCGAGTCCATATATGCGGTAGCAATCGCCGTCACCAGGTTCGTGGCGCCGGGGCCGCTGGTGGCGATGCAAACGCCGGTCTTGCCGCTGGCGCGGGCGTAACCGTCCGCCGCATGGCCGGCATGCTGCTCATGCGCGGTCAGAACATGATTGATTCTGTCCATGCGCTTGTACAGCTCATCATAAATCGGAAGCACAGCGCCGCCCGGAAAGCCAAACACCGTACCCACTTCCTGCTCGATCAGACATTCGATCAGGATTGCCGCTCCGTTGAGTTTCATCCGCTCATCCGCTCCTCTGCGAATATTGTAGATCTCATATTCCGAAAAAACAGCCTTTCTCCCTCGTTTAGGGCGAAAGGCTGTTTCGCGGTACCACCTAAATTCCGTGCCTTCGGCACGCTCATCGGGCACATCCTCATCTTTGAGAAATACCCTTGCCCCTGTAACGCTGGGCCTGCGTCCGGCTTACTGGCGCAGCGCGTTCAGCCGGCGGCTCCGAGGCGACAAACCCACGCTTCTTCGCAGGAGCCTTGCACCAACCGCTCCCTCGCTTTGCGCTTCCCTGCGGGTCCTTCCTCTTCATCGCTTGAAAATATGTGCACCTATCTTATCATGCGCACATTTTCATGTCAAGCGGTTTTCTTCGAAAAAGTGAGCAAATTTGCACGATACAATGAAATTTATTCATCCTTCCATGCATTCAGAGTACCATTTGCTCACATTTGCATTCAATCACTCCCCGCAACTGCACCCAATTTGATCACAAGAATGCCATCTCTCATCTGAATGCTTCCCTGCTGAGGAAATACAGGCATATTCTTCACATCCTGTTCTTCTGCAATCTTTTTGCGTTCAAATTCCCCAAGCAGATTAAACGGATATCCATGTATCTGCCAGAAATAATAAGGGTAGAAGCTTTCACCTGTTGTTGCAAAATTATTGGTATTCATGCTGTATTGTTCAAGTTTCAGATGTTCAAATCCCGGTCGTTCCATAGACAGCGGCGAATTATACATCGTACCAATAATCGCCACAGGCGTATAGCCCGGCTGATATCCTTCCACCTGTTCTGCGCGATCTATCACGCGCGTCATTACTGACATTGTAGACTGGAATTCCAGATCTCTGCGTACATACAATTGATTGGCATACACAGCATGATTAAAGCACACGACTATAAGTGCGAGTATCGCTGTGCTGCTCACATACTTTCCTGTTTCACCAGCCTTTCCCTCACAAATCTGCTCAAGCAAATACAGTGTGAATCCAAAGAAGAGGAAATAGGAAAACTGCATCAAACTATGTCCCAAGCCCGCTGAAATGAAGTATACAGCATTCATGCCCAGCGGTATCAGCAATACCAGAGCGATCATCATCGCTGCACGGCGCAACCCAAACCGCTTTTCCTGAATCACTAAGATCAACGCCGCACCCGTAATTACCAGCAGCAGCACATACATCAGTGCCGTCACCTTTGGCAGATGCGCCGTCGGATTAAGATAATACGTTATCGGGTATACGTATGTCTCCGCCATCAGCTTCAGCATGGATACGCCGCCAAAACTGCCGACATTGCTGATGCCATTATAATTATTGGTGCGCGTCAACTCATAGTGCGCCTCAAATATCCGCACTCCCAATTCATACAAAAGCAACGAAAGCAGCAACGATGCAACTGCTGACAAGCCCCGTATCCATACCACGCGCATATCTTCGCCATCTATGAGCATTTTGACCAGAAGAAT
>CAZACE010000234.1:0-3619 GCA_964483255.1 uncultured Oscillospiraceae bacterium | reverse complement strand
GGGATGAATACAGGGTCTATGTTGGCAAAGACAAGGCTTGACGTCATCGTCATCGGCGGCGGCGCGGCGGGCATGATGGCCGCGCTGCAGGCCGCTTGGGCCGGCGCGCAGGTTGTGCTGCTGGAGAAGAACGAAAAGCTGGGCAAGAAGATCTATATCACCGGCAAGGGCCGCTGCAATGTGACCAATGCCTGCGATATGGAGGATTTCTTCAAACAGGTGCCGCGAAACAGCAAGTTCCTCAATGCCGCCGTTCGGCAGTATGGCTATGAGGACGTCGTGTCTCTCCTTGAGATGCTGGGCACCGAGACGAAGATTGAGCGCGGCAACCGCGTCTTCCCCGTCAGCGACAAGGCCAGCGACGTGACGCGCGCGTTTGCCCGCGGCATGAAGGACGCCGGCGTTCAGGTGGAGCTGAATACGGGCGTTGCGCATGTCCTCAAGGAAGAGGGCGGCTTCGCCGTGGAACTGGAGCGCGGCGGCACGCTGCATGCGAAATCCGTCATCGTGGCCACGGGCGGCCTGTCCTATCCCTCCACGGGCTCCACGGGCGACGGGTATGCGTTTGCCAAAGAAAATGGCCATACGGTGACCAAGCTTTGCGGCTCGCTGGTGGGTCTGACGATCGATGAAAAATGGCCTAAGCTGCTCATGGGTCTTTCGCTCAAGAATGTGCGCGTGAGCGCGCAGATGGGCAAGAAGAAGATCTACGACGAGCTGGGCGAGATGCTCTTTACGCACTTTGGCGTCAGCGGTCCGCTGATCATCGAGCTGAGCAGCCATATGCCGGAGGACTTTGCGGCTGTTTCCGTCAGCCTGGATATGAAGCCGGGCCTGACGCATGAGCAGGTGGATCTGCGGCTTCAGCGCGAATTTCAGGAGAATGTGCGCAAGCAGCTCTCTTCTGTGCTGGTGACGCTCATGCCTGCGCGCATGGGTCCGGTGTTTGCCGAGCTTTGCGGTCTCTCACCGGATCAGCCGATTAACCAGATCACGCGCGAGCAGCGCGCTGAGATCGCGAAGAACCTCAAGGCGCTGCCCCTGCGTGTCACGGGCACGCGGCCGATTGAGGAAGCGATCGTCACCCGCGGCGGCATCGAGGTCAAGGAAGTGAATCCCAGCACGATGATGAGCAAGCTTGCAGAGGGTCTGTTCTTTGCCGGCGAGGTGCTGGACGTCGACGCCCATACCGGCGGCTTTAACCTGCAGATTGCGTTTTCGACCGGCGCGCTGGCAGGCCGGAGCGCGGCGGCATATGCTCAAGAAGAATAAATCAAAGTCCTCCTTCATAGGAGGACTTTGCGCTTTTTACATATAACCTGCAAGGAGGAAACGAGATGCTGAAACATGAGGAGAGCAGACGCATTTACGAGCGAAGCGCGAGACTGATTCTGCTGCTGGCGCTGCGCGATGTATGCCCGGGCGCGAAGGTGCGCATTGAGCATAGCATCGGGCATGGCGTGTATATGAACGTATCCGGCGTGAGCCTGACGGCGGCGCTGGTAAAGCGCATCGAGCAGCGGATGCACGAGATTGCCGATCGGGATTTCCCGATCGTTAAGAGCCGCTGGACGCGACAGCAGGCCATCGAGCATTTTGCTGCGCAGGGGCAGGAGGATACCGTCCGATTGCTTGAGTATCGCCCGTTTGAGCATTTTGACGTCTATACCTGCGACGGGCTGAGCGAGTATTTCTACGGCGATATGGCGGCCTCCACGGGCGCAATCCGAAGATTTGCGCTGAGGTTCTATTATCCGGGCATGGTGCTTCTGCTGCCGGGCGAGGATCTTTCCGGCCCGCCTGCGCCCTTTGCAGAGCGACCGCAGCTCATGCGTACCTATGCCGAAGCGAATGAGCATTCGAAGATTCTGCAGTGCGAAAGCGCGGCGGATCTCAACGATATCATCGCCCGCGGCGATGGGCGCATGTTTATTCGCGTGAATGAGGCGCTGCAGGAGCGCGCGATCGCGCAGATTGCCGAGCGCATCATCGCCCGCGGCGCGCGCGTGGTGTTCATCGCCGGTCCGTCTTCCAGCGGCAAAACGACGTTTGCAAACAGGCTGTCCATTCATCTGCGCGTGAGCGGCAAGCGCCCGGTGGCGGTTTCGCTGGATAATTACTATCTCAATCGCGAGGATGTGCCGCTTGGTGAGGACGGCACGCCGGATCTGGAATGCCTGGAATCGATCGATGCGCCGCTGTTCAATGAGCAGCTGATCGATCTGCTTGACGGCCGCGAGGTGGAGTTGCCCAGGTATTCCTTCTATACTAAGCGCCGCGAAGCGCAGGGGATGAAGATGAGGCTGGGGCGGGACGACATCCTGATCGTTGAGGGCATTCACGGCCTGAACGACAAGCTCAGCTGCGATGTGCCCAGCGAGCTCAAGTTCCGCGTGTATGTCAGCGCGCTTACGCAGCTCAATCTCGATTGTCACAACCGAATCAGGACGACGGATGTGCGCCTGATGCGCCGGATGGTGCGCGACAACAGAACCCGTGCGACAAGCGCGATCGAGACGATGCAGATGTGGGATAAGGTGCGCGCTGGCGAGGAAAAATACATATTCCCCTTCCAGGAGAAGGCGGATGTGATGTTCAATACGTCGCTGCTGTACGAGATCGCTGTGCTCAAGAAGTATGCCTATCCGATGCTGCATGCGATTGAAAAGGACTCGCCTTATTATACGCGTTCCCGCAGGCTGTGCAAATTCCTGCATTACTTCAAGGATCTGGACGAGGAAAGCGAGATTCCGCCGGTTTCGATTCTGCGCGAGTTCATCGGCGGCTGCTCGTTCTACGGCGAATAAAACAGCTTTTTCCAGAAAAGACACGGATGAATCTGCCTGACCTGGCGCACAATAGCGGCAAGGAGGCGAATCCATTGAAAAAAGGTTTGATGATCCTGCTGTGCATCGCCATGGCAGGCATGGTTCTGAGCGGCTGCGCATCCAGACGCGCAAGCGGCACAACGGCAACGGCGGCGCCCATCGTAACAAACAGCCCGATGGCAACGACCAGCCCGATGACGGCGACGACCTCACCGGAAACGAATACGATGACGGATACGGCGGGTATGAACGGAACGTCCGGCGCGACGGCGACGACGGACACGATGGACAATACCATGATGCCGGGATCCAATAACGCATCCGGCATGACGCCGGCGCAGGCGGACCGCCTGGCGGAGCGCGTGGAGGATGCTGTCGAGCGCATCAGCGAGATTGACGACGCCGAGGCCGTCATTGATACGGACAATCGTGTCGTGATTGCGGTCGAATTCAACGAGCAGTACAATGCCGGTCTGGATGACAGGATGAAGAATATGATCGTCGAGACCGTACAGAAGGTGGACGATGGTCTCACGGAAATTGAGATCACGGACGACGACACGCTGTATGGTCAGGTGAAGAACCTGGGTGACCGGCTGGCGAAGGCGACGGGCCTGAATGAACTGGCTGATGACTTCGGCGATCTCTGGAATCGGATCACGGGTATGTAAGAAAAGAGACTATCGGATGGGTGCATCTGATAGTCTCTTTGTTATTGGGCAAAAGGGGATAATGCTGCGTAAGCAAAAGACCGAAAGAATGCTTAACGAGTGGTTATCGCGCCCGATGGC
>CAZACE010000233.1:0-3637 GCA_964483255.1 uncultured Oscillospiraceae bacterium | reverse complement strand
CCGCCGTCCATAAACGGCGTCAGCCTCACGCCCTTGCGCACATACAGGAAGCCCACACCCTTGGGGCCATGGAACTTGTGCGCGCTGGCGGACAGCAGGTCGATGTTCATTTCATCCACATTCAGCGGAATATGCGCATACGCCTGCACCGCGTCGGTATGAAAGAGCACACCATGCTTACGGCACACAGCGCCAAGCTCCTTGATCGGTTCGATGGTGCCGATCTCGTTGTTCGCCGCCATGATGGAGACGAGCACGGTATCCGGACGGATCGCGCTTTCCAGCACCTCCGGCGTCACCACGCCGTATTCGTTAACCGGCAGAACCGTCAGATCCCAGCCCTGCTTCTCAAGCGCCTGCGCGCTGTGCAGGACTGCGTGATGCTCAATCGCGCTGATAATGATGTGCTTGCCCTTCGCAGCATAGGCCTGCGCCGCGCCTTTGAGCGCCCAGTTATCGCTCTCGGTGCCGCCGCTGGTAAAGAAGATCTCCGCGCTCTTGGCGCCGATGACCTTGGCCACCTGCTTGCGCGCGGTCTCAACAGCCTCTTTGCTCGCGTTTGCGAAGGAATAGGTGCCCGCCGCATTGGCAAACTGCTCCATAAAATACGGGCGCATCGCTTCAAACGCGCGCTCGCTCATCCGCGTGGTCGCGGCATTATCCATGTAAATCATGAGGAAAAGCCTCTCTTCCTATTGATTGATATGCAAATTACTGCGCCGACTGGCAGCCGTGCTCCTGCACCAGCTCGCCCTCGGGCATCAGTTCCAGCAGCGTCACGCCGTCGATCACGTCGTTGATCGCGCTGTATACCTTAGCAAACACCGTTCTGGACGGACACGCGCCGCGCCTGTCGCAGTGCTGCGCGCCGTCGAGCACACATTCTGCCGGGGCCAGATCGCCCTCCGTCGCCCGCAGAATCATGCCCACGGTGATCGCTTCGGGCTTATGCGCCAGATGATAGCCGCCCTGTGCGCCGCGCACGCTGCGCAGAAGCCCCGCGCGCGTGAGCACGCTGATGATCTGCTCCATGTATTTGCCGGAAATATCCTGCCTTTGGGCAATCTCGCGTACGCTCACCGGCTCATTGCCGTCGTGCTGCGCCAGATCGACCATGATCCGCAGCGCATAGCGGCCCTTGGTGGAGATCATCATGTGCGGCCCCTCCTGTCTTTTTTCGCTCCGGTGCATAGTATAGCACCCAATTCATACTCCGTCAATAGGATATACCTATATTTTCTACAAAGTCAGTAGGAATTCTGGGAATTTTATCTCCAATCCCCTCATCGCTTCGCGCCGGTTTTGAGGGCGTCACACGCGCAAAAGGCGCTCCGATGCCTTACCGCTCCGCTCCTTCGTCCGAAATCCCCTTCCCAATTAAAAAGCCTTCCCAATCAGGAAGGCTCGTATTCTTTTATTGCTCCGGCAGCAGGCTCTTCTCCTCACCGCGAAGCTGCTTTGCAACGTGTTCCCCAGCTTTTCTCGCCGCGTCCTCAAGCCGCTTTCCATCCAGCAAACCATCAATCATCAGCCCTGTGAAAAGATCGCCCGTTCCCCAGTGATGCCCGGGCACGCGCTCAAAAGGAATGACAAATCCTTCGTCCTTCTCATATCCGGCCATCGCTGCGCCACCCGTTTCCGTTTCGCAGCTGGTTACCAGCACATCGCAGCCCATTCCGCTCAGCAGTCTAGCATACGCCGTGCCCTGCTTCGCGTCGTATTCCTCGCCAAGCAGCAGGCAAGCCTCCGTCATGTTCGGCGTGATCAAATCGGCATGACGGCACAGCAGCCGCATAGCTTCCAACTGTCCGTCGCTGACAGCGTTGTATCGCTTGCCGCTGTCGCCGAGGATCGGATCGAGCACAACCGGCACGCCTTTTTCGCGCAGCCTGTCCGCCACAGCGCAGAGCTTTTCACCCTGCTCCATCCCGGTGATATAGCCGATATATGCCAGGTCATACGTCAGTCCCAGCTTTTCCCAGGTTTCAAGGCTTTTAAGCAAATAGTCCGTCGTATCCAGCGCCTCGTGCCTGCCCAGGTTCAGCGTATTGGAAATGAGCGCCGTCGGCAGCATCAGCACCTCGCGCCCCCTGTCCTCCAGCACGCGCGAAAGCATCCTCAGCGCCACGCGGCTGCGCCCCGTGATATCGCCCAGCAGCAATATAGTCTTCATATCGATAAAACCCTTCTGAAAAGAATACCCGCCATTCCGGCGGGTATTCGGGATTCACTCGACAAGCGTCGAGAAATACAGCAGGTCGCAGATCGGACGCATCTTCTTGGAGGAAAGCGCATTGATCTTCTCGCCGCCCAGCATCATCGCAGAGGAGGAGCCTCCATCCAGGTTATACGCCTGCACAGCACCCAGATCCTTCATCAGCTGCGCAAACTCCGGAATCGTCAGGCCGTCGCTGCCCTCGTTCTCCGGTCCTTCGGTCGCCACGCACAGGTATTCCAGCGGACCAATCTGCGCAACGCCCATGCGCTGCGTCTCCTTCTCCAGGCCGACATTGAGCTCCTTCGTCGTATAGACGATCTCGCCATCCACCACCAGCGCCGGACCGAAGTTGAAGGAATTGATGATCGTCCCCTCAAACGCCTGAACCTTTTCCTCGGTCGGGTCGACGATGATCGTGAAATCGCCCTTGTCGTCGATGATCAGAATGTCGCTGGGCGTGTGTGTCTTATTGCGGTAAAGCTTACCCTGGCGCACCAGATAGCCGGTCGAATTGAAATTGAAGAAGTCGCCGTTGATCGCCAGCACCGCGTTCACGCGCTTGGCCAGCTTGTCCGGCAGCACGCCGCCCGTGGCGCCATAGCGCGTCGCCATCGTCGTGCGGATCTGACTGGGATCGACAATCTTTACCCGCGCCACAAGGATATCCGTCTCGTGCTCGCGCATGGTTTCAATCGTCACCTTCAGGCTCGGATCCTCATAGCCGCCCCTGTCCGGCAGATAATACTGTGCATCTGGCTTGATGCCCGCCTGCGCGTCCAGCGCCAGCGGCGTGAACGCCGTCTCGGCCACGGACACAGCGCCCGCAAGCAGCACAAGCATCATCAGCATGCAGGCGAGCAGCGCTTTACTCTTTGGAAAATTCATCAGGTTCAAACTCCAGGTGTTTTACTTTTCTTCGGTCTTCTTGGTCTTCTTCGCAGCGGCCTTCTTCGCCGGCGCCTTTCCGGTCTTCTTCACAGGCGCCGCTTCAACAGCTTCAGCCAAAGCAGCCGTCTCTTCGCCCTTGATCAGCTCCACCTTCTGCAGCACAACGGCCGTGCGCGCCGGCAGATAGATCGCAAAGCCGTCGCCCAGCTGCGGATCGTGCGCCCAGGTATGGTAGACGGTCTCCTTGTCGATGCGCTCAAAGCCGCCGAACTCCTTGTCGTCCGTGGAGAGGATCACCTTGTAATCGCCATGCTGCGGCGCATTGATGAACATGCCCGTCTGGGAGTTCGTCGGATGGAAGTTGAACGCAAAGATGCAGTTGCCGCGCTCAAAGGCCAGCAGCTGATCGGTCTCATGCTGGCGCAGGCAGTTGGCCATGTAGCCGCCAAGGATGTTGTAGTCCTTGATGAGATTGACCATCGCCTTGTCAAAGTTGCCCAGCAGCTCATAGCGCAGGAAGCCGTTATCCGC
>CAZACE010000232.1:0-3641 GCA_964483255.1 uncultured Oscillospiraceae bacterium | reverse complement strand
CTATAACGACGCCATCGGCCCTGACGAGGAGCCGATGAGCAAGATCATCGTCATCATCGACGAGCTGGCTGACCTGATGATGGTCGCCCCGGGCGAGGTCGAGGAATCGATCTGCCGTCTGGCGCAGCTGGCGCGCGCGGCGGGCATTCATCTGGTCATCGCGACCCAGCGCCCGTCTGTCAACGTCATTACCGGCGTCATCAAGGCGAACATCCCCAGCCGCATTGCTTTTGCGGTTTCCAGCCAGATCGACAGCCGTACGATTCTGGATAGCGGCGGCGCAGAAAAGCTGCTGGGCAAGGGCGATATGCTCTATGCGCCCCAGGGCGCGGGCAAGCCTACGCGCGTGCAGGGCTGCTTCGTCTCCGACGACGAGGTGCAGCGCATTGTCGATTTCGTGCGCGGCAAGCATACGGCGGAATACGACGAGGATGTGCTCGAGCAGATGAACGCTGCTGCTGAGGAAGAGAAAGCGGCCTCCGGTGATGCGCCTGCAAATGGCGAACCGGTGGATGAGATGCTCGCCAAGGCGATTGAGCTGGCCGTGGAAAGCGGTCAGGTTTCCATCAGCATGCTCCAGCGCAGGCTGCGCGTGGGCTATGCGCGCGCAGGCCGTTTGGTGGACGAGATGACGCTTCGCGGCATCGTCGGCGAGGCGGACGGCCCCACCAAGCCGCGCACGGTGCTCATTTCCCGCGAGGAATGGCGCCGCATGCAGGAGAATCAGGAATAAGCGAGAATAGAATTAGATTAGGCTTTATCGCCTGCGGGCGGGACCTCATCCGTCTCGCCTGTGGCGAGCCACCTTCCCCAGAGGGGAAGGCTTATCTACTGAAAGGAAGATTCTTATGAAGTTCATCAAGACGCCCGTCAAGGGCATGTGCGATATGCTTCCATCCGATATGCGCCTGCGCGAGCATGTGCTTTCCATGATCAAGAAGAGCTACGGCCAGTACGGCTTTATGCAGATCGAGACGCCGATCGTCGAGCACATCGAGAACCTGACCAGCAAGCAGGGCGGCGACAACGAGAAGCTGATCTTCAAGGTCATGAAGCGCGGCGCGGACCTGCAGCGCGCCATTGACAAGGGCAACGGCGAATACGCCGACAACGGCCTGCGTTACGATCTGACTGTGCCGCTGGCGCGCTACTACGCCTGCAACAAGGAAAAGCTGCCCAGCCCGTTCAAGGCGCTGCAGATGGGCAACGTCTATCGCGCGGACAACCCGCAGAAGGGCCGCTTCCGCCAGTTCACCCAGTGCGATATCGACATCCTGGGTGACGACAGCAACCTGGCTGAGATTGAGCTGATCACCGCTACAGCGTCCATGCTTTCCCAGATCTTTGCCGAAATCGATGTGCAAGGCTTCACCATCCACGTCAATGACCGCCGCATGCTCAGTGCCGTGGCGCTGTGTGCGGGCTTTGCCGAGGAGGATATCGGCTCCGTGCTCATCAGCCTGGATAAGTTCGACAAGATTGGCCTTGAGGGCATCGAGAAGGAGCTGCTTGAAAACGGCTATGCGCAGGAGACGGTTGACAAGTACCTCGCCGTCTATCGCGCTGTGAAGGAAGGCATCACCATCGAGGAGTTCTGCGCGGACATCTCCGAGGAGTTCCTGCCGGAAGCCGTCAAGCAGAACCTGGCCGACATTATCGGATGCGTGGCGCCGGTACTGGCCAGCGGGGTGAAGATTGTCTTCGATCCGACCCTCGTTCGCGGCATGGGCTATTACACCGGCCCGATCTTTGAGATTACCATGGACGGCTACAACTTCTCCATCGCTGGCGGCGGCCGTTACGACAAGATGATCGGCAAGTTCTCCGGTCAGGACGTTGCGGCCAGCGGTTTCTCCATCGGATTTGAGCGTATCGTCACCATCCTCAAGGATCACATGCAGGGCGTCTGCAAGCTCGCCGGCGAGCCGACTGCGTATCTCATCGGCAGCCGCGTGTCTCTTGAGCGCAAGGCTGAGGTGCTCGCCACCGCGCGTGCGCTGCGTGAGCAGGGCGCGATCGTCACCGTGATGCCCATGGCCAAGAACATGAAGCATCAGATCGGCCTGCTGGAGGCCGAGGGCTACGTGAAGTTCGAAAAGATTTACGAGTAATTGAGCATCATTTCGCGTATGTTAAGTCAAAGGAGCAGAGCATGACCAATAAGGGAATTGTCAAGGAAGTCAACGGCGAAATGCTGACCGTTGAATTTGAACGTCAGGAGGCCTGCGGCGACTGCCATGCCTGTCATCTGGGCAGCACGAACTGCGCCAAGCATACGATCACCCTCGCGGGCAAGGCCGAGGTGGGCGACGAGATCGTCGTGGAGATGGATGAATCCCATATCATGGCGGCGTCTGCGACGGCATATATGATTCCGTTTGCAGGCTTTATAATCGGCCTGCTGATCACGTACGCGCTGGGGCTTCCCGAACCGGTGATGGCGCTTGGCGCTATTGCGGGCACGGCGCTGGCTTATGTGGTCATGCGCATGCTGGATCCGATTCTCTCCAAGGGCCGCTGGGAGCACAAGATTGTTTCCGTACGCAAGCCCAAGGCTGAATAAAAACAGGGAGGTTAAACGCATGGCACAGCATTTTACAAGCGAGACGTTTGAGCAGGCGATCGCGGGCGACAAGCCCGTGCTCGTGGATTTCTGGGCGACCTGGTGCGGCCCATGCCGCATGATTGCGCCGGTGATTGAGGACGTGGCTGCCGAGTTTGAAGGCCGCGCCGTCGTCGGCAAGGTCGATGTGGACGAGGAGCCGGGCCTGGCCCAGCGCTTTGGCGTGATGAGCATTCCCACGCTGATTGTGATGAAGGGCGGCAAGGTGGTCGAGCAGGCCGTCGGCGCCCGCAGCAAGGCGGACGTGGCGGCGATGATCAGCCGTCATCTGTAAAACATCATCATACCTCAAGGGCATCCGAAGAAATTCGGATGCTTTTTTCCTGCATTTTTGATGGTGATGCGCAATGCTGAAAAAAGGCGGGCATCTTCAAAAATACTGTGCTATATACACAAGTTTCTCTTTTAATGATGGAATTACTATGCTATAATTAATCTGATTGAATGCTACTATTGGGTGCATTGTTTGTGTGTCTATTCAAAGCATCTGGCTCGACATGCAGATTGCTTTTGAAACATATTGTATTCTTTGATTCAAATCCAGCATGAGAGGAGGAGGGAAAGACATGGCGAAGTTGAGAATCATCCCGCTGGGCGGAATCGGCGAGATCGGTAAGAATATGACCGCATTTGAGTACGGGGACGACGTGATCGTAGTGGACTGCGGCTCTATTTTTCCCCGGCAGGATATGCTGGGCATCGATCTGGTGATTCCCGACATAACCTATCTGACCAACAACCGCGATCGTGTGCGGGCGTATCTGTTCACACATGGTCATGAGGACCACATCGGCGCTGTGCCGTATGTGTTCACGCGCGTGCCTGCGCCGGCTTATGGCACGAAGCTGACCTGCGCGCTCATACGCGGCAAGCTGACGGAGCATAATATCTCCGGCATCCATCTGAATGTGATCAAGCCGCGGGATACGGTCAAAATCGGCGCCTTCTCGGTGCAGTTTATGAAGGTCAGCCATTCCATCGCCGGCGCTGTTGCCATGGCGATCACCTGCCCCGCCGG
>CAZACE010000231.1:0-3722 GCA_964483255.1 uncultured Oscillospiraceae bacterium | reverse complement strand
TGTTGAACTGTGGGTGCTCTGCCGTCCGGAGGCTGCATATTTCCTGTGGCGCATGGGCAAGCAGTCCGCAACCCGCCAGGAGGGTCAGCTGCGTACGGACGTTTGCGCTGTGGTTTCGTTCCTGTCCCAGTGCGGCGCGAAGAATGCTGCGATTCTTGGCTGCACCAATGCATCGCTTCCGTATGCGCTCAAGGCCGGCGGCGCCAGATCTCTGACCTGTATCTGCCCGGATCGCTCCAGCGCGAAGATGATCGAGGGGAAGATTCGCGGCGTGCGCGTGAGCGAGGGCTCCAGTGGTTACACGGATCTGGCAGATGGCAGCCAGCAGGCTGTCGTGCTGCATCTGCCGGTGAAGGCTGAGAAAACGGCCCGTCTGGAGGCGGATCTGCGCAATACGCTGTTTGAGGCTCGCCGCATTCTCGCCGAGGATGGCCGTCTGATCGTCGTGGCTTCGCTTGCGCATGCGGAAAGCACGCTGCGCAAGACACAGGGCGTGCGTATGCTTGCGCGCTATGATCTGATGCTGAGCGGCCAGAAGAGTGCGATCTGGATGATGACGACGAAACCTTCGGATATGGCAGAAGAAGGCTGAGTGAAGCATGAGTGCTAAGAAAAAGAGAAAAAAGAAAAAGAAGAGCGGCGCGCTGATCGGTCGTGTGCTGATCGTTGTGATTGTGCTGGCTGTGCTGGGCGTGCTGTTTTGGCAGCTTCAGGGATTCAGCTCCAAGAATGCCACGACGGCGATTGCCCGCGCGGGCGTGCTGGGCGATGAATATGCCGGCAGCGTGGTCATTGCGCGCAATGAAACGCTTTATGCAACGGAGAATAAGACACGGGTTGATTTCATTGCGAGTGAGGGCAGTCATGTTTCGCGCTCGAATGTTATCTGCAAGGTGTATTCCTCCGGCTACAACCAAACGGAGATCAACCGGCTTCAGAGCTATCGTGAGGAGATTCAGGATTACCATGTCGATCAGGTATTCAGCACGTATGTCGATGCGGCGCTGGATGCCAATAACGACGAGGTATCTTCATTGGCACAACAGGTTCGCACCCTTGTTCAGGGGCGCGGTGTCGGCAGCCTGAGCAACCTGGAAACCCAGCTGCAGAGCGCCCTGAATGTGCGCAAGAATTATCTGCGCCAGAAGTATCCGGATGACCAGACGCTGTCCGGGCTTTATAAGGTTGAAAATGATCAGCTCAAGAAGATTGAGAGCTGGACGACAACTTATACAGCTAACGAAGACTGTATCGTCAGTTTCTATACGGATGGCTTTGAGAGTACGGTCAATGCCAATACATATTCTACGCTGACGCCTGCGGATGCCCGCAATGTGATCCGCGGCATCGTGCCGCAGCAGACGACAGCCGTGCAGCGCGGAAGCGATCCGATTTTCCGTACAGTCATTGAGGATGAGTGGTATGCGCTGTTTCTGTGCACGGACCGCGAGTGGAATCCGGTTGTCGGTGAACAGTATCAGATGCAGCTGACAGGTTTTGATAATTACGTCCTGCCTGCTCAGGTGGAATCCTTTACGCGCATTGGTGGCGATCTTCTGCTTCGCATGCGCGTCAGATCCAGTGTCGAGCCGGTGCTCAATATCCGTACCTGCGGCGCAACTGTCGGTGATTTTGTTTCGGGCGTCTATGTGCCGATTCGCGCGCTTTATACGCTGGACAATATGATTGGCGTCGTTGTGCTTGAGGGCGGACTCCAGACATTTGTGCCGGTTACGGTGATTTCGTATCCGGATGAAAACACGGCGTTTGTCCGTCCGACGCTTTCCGGCTCGCCGCTGAGCGATGGCAAGACGATCATGCTTTTCTAATATCAATGGAGTAAGATTTCATGGAACAGGAAATGCTTGCGCGCGTTGCGGCGATCAGACAGGAGCTGGAAGCGGCTGCTGCGCAGCGCTGGGGACGTGCGCCTGAGATTATTGCGGTGAGCAAAACCGTGGATGCACCTCGGGTGAATCTGGTCAAGGAAGCGGGAATCACGCGTCTCGGAGAGAATCGCGTGCAGGAAATCATGGAAAAAATGCCATATTTGGATGCTTCTTTTCAAATTGACCTTATCGGACGGTTGCAAAACAACAAGGTTAAATATATAATAGATAAAGTCGGCATGATTCAGTCGCTGGATCGTATGAGTCTTGCTCAGGAGATTGACCGCCGTGCGCAGCAGCACGGGCTTCGTATGCCTGTGCTTGTTCAGGTCAATATCGGAGACGAACCGCAGAAAGGCGGCGTTCCCGTCGCACAAACCCTGTCTTTTGCCAGACAGGCTGCTGCGCTGCCGGGCATTGAGATTCGGGGGCTGATGGCTGTAATGCCGGATTTGGATGATGATACACAGCTGCGTCCGTATTTTACACGAATGCGCAGCCTGTTTGAGGCACTCAGAGAAGAAAACATTGCCGGTACGAACATTGAGGAACTGTCGATGGGGATGTCCGGCGATTATCTGCTTGCGGCGCAGGAAGGCGCTACGCACGTTCGGATTGGCTCTGCGATCTTTGGTTCACGCACATATGGCGTGTCCGCAGAGCCGAAAGAGGTTATCACTCAAGGGGGATATTGATTCATGGGTTTTTTGAGTTCGCTGTCCAGGAAGCTCGGCTTTACCGGCGGAGACGAGGATGAACGCGACGAAGAGCTCGAGGAAAACGAGCTCGAGGATGAAGAGGAAGAAGAGGAGGAGGAAGAATCGTCCTTCTCATTCAAGTTCCCCTTTGGCGGCGCCAGACGCAATAGACAGCAGGCTGTCTATGAAGAAGATGAACAAGAGGAGCAGCCCGCTGCGCAGCCGCGCAGGGAAGCGCCTGCTGCCAGCCATTCTTCTCGTCGGGGCAATGTCATTCATGATGCGCGAATGGATGCACGTGCTGCGCAGGAAGTGCAGTTTACGCACTGCGAGCGCATTGTAAATGTTCGCCAGATTGAGGAATGCCGCGAGATTATCAAGCATCTGCTCCACGGAGAAAGCGTTCTGCTGAATCTGGAGAATATCGACCCCAAGGACTGCGGTCGTGTTGTGGATCTGCTCAGCGGCGCGGCTTTTGCGCTTCAGGGAAGAATGATCAAGGTGGCGCATCTGTCTTATCTGCTCGCGCCGGAAAATGTCGAAATCATCGAGGAAGACGCGTATGCGGCTGGCCGTGCCCGCTACAGATAATTTTGCCTCATGGAAGAATCGTTAAAATCACTTGAAAATGCCGCGAAGCTCGCAGGAGAGAAGGGTCTTGTGCGTTTTTCGCGGTTTCTTGATCCTGCACAGGCCGTGCAGGCTGCACAGCTGGCACGAGAATACGATGCCGGAATCTCGCTCTTTGGCGGATATGACGGCGCAGAGCGGGTAATCGCCTGCTTCTATCCGCCGGATGAACAAATAGAAAAAAGTCAGTTTCCGATTATCTGTCTTCACAGTCGGTATTCGGCAAAATTCTGTTCGATTTCCCATCGGGATCTTCTGGGGTCTTTTATGTCTTTGGGCTTGACAAGATCCTGCCTTGGCGATATTATCATTGTAGGGGCTGATATATATCTGTTTGCTCACGATCAGACGGCAGATTTCATTGCGCAGTCGATGGTGAGCGCAGGGAAGACCCCTCTTCATTTGTCTGTTCTGAATCCGGTTCCGCCTATGCCTGAGCCGGAAGGTACCCGTTTCTCAGCTGTGGTCAGTTCGCTTCGGCTGGATGGCGTGATCGCTGCTGCAT
>CAZACE010000230.1:0-3746 GCA_964483255.1 uncultured Oscillospiraceae bacterium | reverse complement strand
ATGAGCATGGCCATCATGCCTGCTGCTGCGGACAACGCATACCGCACGCTGTATTCTGGTGAAATCACTACCATGAACTACCTCACGACTTCCACGACCAATGAGTTTGCCGTTGCGGCGAACGTCATTGACACCCTGGTTGAGTACGACAAGTACGGCCAGGTGCAGCCGTCTCTGGCTGAGAGCTGGGAGTACGATCATGAGAACCTGACCTATACCTTCAAGCTCCGTCAGGATGCGACCTGGGTGAAGGCCGACGGCACCGAGTATGCCAAGGTGACCGCTCATGACTTTGTGACCGCTGCAAAGTATATCCTCGATGCCGCCAATGCTTCCACGACCGCCAGCATCTTCTACGATGTTATCGACGGCGCCGAGGCTTACTACATGGGCACCACCACCCCGGAAGAGGGCAAGGAGCCTTATCCGGTGATGGACTTTGAGACCGTCGGCGTGAAGGCTCTGGACGACTACACCCTGCAGTACAAGCTCGATGAGCCGTGCCCGTACTTCCTGTCCATGGTCACCTACGTGTGCTTCATGCCGGCGAATGCGGATTTCCTGGCTGAGAAGGGCGCTGAGTTCGGTGTTGCCACCAGCAACGAGAATCTGCTCTATAACGGCGCTTACATCCTGTCCACCTTCGAGCCGCAGCAGAAGCGCGTCTACACCAAGAACGCTTCTTACTGGGACGCCGACAATGTCTTTATCGAGACCATCGAGCAGACCTACAACAAGGAATCCACCACCATCTCTCCGGAGCTGTTCAAGCGCGGCGAGGTTGACGACGCGACCATCGACTCCACCATCGCCAACGAGTGGCTCGGTAATGAGGAGACTGCCGACCTGATCCATCCGATCCGCCAGACCAGCTTCTATTCCTACTTCTATGCGTTCAACTTCGATCCGAAGTTTGATGAGGAGTATGAGCCGGAAAACTGGAAGATCGTTGTCAATAACGAGAATTTCCGCAAGGCGTTCTACTATGGTCTTGACCGCCTGAAGGCGATGATGATTACCGATCCGGACAATCCGGAAGGGATTATCTTCAACACTGTGACCCCGCCGCAGTTTGTTGCCATCGATGGTGTGGATTACACCGATATGGGCGCTCTGGCTGCGTTCACCGATATGGGTCTGGATACCTTCAACACGGCGCTCGCCCTCGAGTACAAGGAGAAGGCTGTTGCCGAACTGACCGCTGCCGGAGCAACATTCCCGGTCAAGATGCCGATGTACTACAATCCGAGCACCAGCGGTTGGGACGAAGAGTGCGTGGTTGTTGAGCAGCAGCTCGAAGACCTGCTGGGCTCTGACTTCATCGATATCATCGTTATCGCCGGTCCGTCTTCCGGCTTCCTGACGGCGACCCGCCGCGCCGGCAAGTATGCGCTGATGAAGTGCAACTGGGGTCCGGACTACGCGGATCCGAGCACCTATATCGATCCGTTCTATGACAGCACCTACAACAGGCCGGAGTATGCGACCGAGTACAACGATGAGAATGGCAAGAGCATCTACTACACGCTGGTTGAAAATGCCCGCGCTGTTACCGATGATCTGACCGCTCGCTATGAGGCGCTGGCCGAGGCTGAGGCGTTCCTGATTGATAAGGCCATGATCATCCCGTTCGGCTACGGCACGGGCGGCTACACCGCTTCCCGTCTCAATCCGTTCGAGGCTCAGTTCGCTCCGTTCGGCATCTCCAACGAGCGCTATAAGGGCCAGACCCTGCTTGAGAAGCCGATGAGCACCGACGAGTACTTCGAGGCCTACGATAAGTGGGAAGAGGATCGCGCGGCTCTGGCGAACAAGTAATGAATCGTTATTCCTAAATTTCATGTAAATGAGCTGTGTTCCCGGGCGGTACGGATGTACCGCCCGGGTCATCGCGTTAAATCCTGGCCGAATCTGTGACGGCGAAATGGATTTTTCTTCAGGGACGCAGGACTGTGCACTGGATAAAAATCCATTTCGCGCTCTGTAATAAATTAAAGGTGTGAAAGAGATGCTCAAGTATACCCTGAAGAGATTGTCGTCCTCGCTGCTGACGCTGCTGATCATTATTTCAGTGGTCTTTGTTTTGCTGCGCCAGATGCCTATCGAAGGCTATTTCGATAATTATGACAAGATGAAACCGGAGGCCATTGCGGCCAGGCTTGATCAGCTGGGTCTCAACGATCCGATTCCCGTACAGCTTTGGAATTTCATCGATGGCGTACTGCATGGTGATCTGGGCACCTCTGCCCGATACAGCGTGGGCGCGCCGATTACCGAGCTGATCGCGAAGAAGGCGCCGATTTCCATCAAGCTGGGTGTCATGTCCATGTGTCTTTCTCTGCTGCTGGGTATTCCGCTGGGCACGGCGATGGCCAGGAACAAGGGTAAATTCTGGGATAAGATCGGCACGATGTATATCGTGTTCATCAACGCCGTACCGGCTGCCGTGTATTACATCTTCATCCAGATGTACGGCACCAGTGCGCTGGGCATTTCCATGCTCTTTGACATGAACGATCCGGTCACCTGGATTCTGCCGGTGTTCTCCATGGCGCTGGGCAATACGGCTTATTATGCTATGTGGCTGCGCCGCTACATGGTCGACGAGATGAACAAGGATTACGTCCGCCTGGCGCGCGCCAAGGGCGTCTCCGGCCCGAATATCATGATGAAGCATGTGCTTCGCAATGCGTTCGTGCCGATGATCCAGTACCTCCCGACCTCTCTGCTGTACACCATCTGCGGTTCCATTTACATCGAGTCGCTCTATTCCATTCCGGGCATGGGCGGATTGCTGGTGGACGTCATCGGCAGACAGGATAACCCGATGGTTCAGGCCCTCGTCATGATCTACAGCTGTATCGGTATCGTGGGTCTGCTTCTGGGCGATTTGCTCATGGGCCTCATCGATCCGCGCATCAGCTTTGTGAAGAAGGAAGGTGCGCGATGATATGCTGAGCATCAAGGAGAACAAGAGCAAGAAGCTGGAGGCGGCGCTCGCCGAGCAGCTCAAAAAGGATCTTTCCGAAGAGATTGAAAACGAGGACGATCTGTTTGTCCTGGCGGATTACGACGCATCTGCCGGCGAAAAGACCGGCTATTCCAACTATTCCTACTGGCGTTCCACAATGCAGGTGTTCTTCAAGAACAAGGTGGCTGTGTTTCTGTTGATCGTGCTGGCGCTGCTGCTTACCTTCACGTTCATTCAGCCGCATCTGCCGGGCCAGTATCCGGCGAACAGGATCAACAACAACCCGCAGACCGGCAAGCAGCTCTCCAACGTATCCCCGAGCCTGTCCACCGTCGTCGCCACCGCGCCCGCGGGCACACAGTTTCGCGCCAAGGCTGTCATGGACAGCGACGAGTGGTATGCCGTGGATAACGTCCTCACGACCCTGCAGGCCCGCACGAAGTTCACCATCGTGGGGTATGGCGCTGAGTGGTGCGAAATTGAATACAAGGGCGAAACGGGCTTTGTCAAGAACAATTTCCAGACGAAGCTCAAGCTGCCGGACGATCCGACGGCCGTACCTTATGAGAGCCGCTCGAACTTCAAGATCACCATGTATATGCAGCCGCAGGATTACACCAACGACGGCAACGCGCTCTATGCGCACAAGGACGAACTGATCGTCGATGAAGAGGGCAATGCCGCGGCCAAGAGCGATCTGGAGCTGCGCGTGATTCCCTCCGAGCATGCCTTCTGGTTCGGCACCAACAACATCGGTCAGGATCTGTGGGCCCGC
>CAZACE010000229.1:0-3751 GCA_964483255.1 uncultured Oscillospiraceae bacterium | reverse complement strand
TATCCAAGCTCGTCATCGTCTGTCAGACGGCAGAGGGCGGGAGATTCCCATTATGACGATGGGTCCCATCTGCATCAGCAACGAGTTCAAGCGAAAAGGTTACGGCAAAATTCTGCTGGATTATTCGCTTGAGAAGGCGAAAGCGCTTGGCTGCGGCGCGCTGTGCTTTGAGGGCAATATCGCGTTTTACGGCAAGAGCGGCTTTACGTATGCCAGCGAATTTGGCATCCGCTACCACGGATTGCCGGAGGGCGCAGATGCGTCCTTCTTCCTGTGCAAGGAGCTGATCTCGGGATATCTTGACGGCGTTACGGGTGAATACGGCCCGCCGCAGGGATATTTCGTGGACGAGGGAGAGGCCGAAGCATTCGACAGGGGATTTCCGCCGAAGGAAAAGCTGAAGATTCCGGGACAGATTTTTTCTGAATAAGGGATAAAAGAAGGCGCCGCGCTTATGTGCGGCGTCTTCTCTGTTTAGGTGATAGGAAACTGTGTTTTGGCGTTGTCGATGAAAAGCTGGACGAGAGGGCCGGGGTTCTTTTTGAATACGATGCCATAAGTGGCGGTGAGCGGGCAGTTGAGCGGAAGCGTGCGAAGCGGGCGGAATTTCTGTGCAAAGTCTTCGGACATCAGGAATACGCCGCCGTTCTTGCAGATATCAAAAGCGGAAAGCGGGCCTTTATCAGCATTGACCAGCGTAGATCCGGGCGCATGTGCTTCAAAGAATGCACGCAGCCCGGGTACCAGCGTCACATCGTGAATACCGATGCGCATGCCGGAGAGGTCTTCCGGCTGGATGATCTTTTTCTTGGCGAGCGGGTGTGTGGAATGCAGCGCACAGATGTTGCGGCTTTTGATCAGCGGCACAAAGTCCAGCCCATTTTCGTATACTTCGGGAACTTCGGCATGCTCCAGAATATCCAGATCGCCGGAGTGCAGCGCCTTGAGCGCATCCAGCCATGCCTCCGGGGGAACCATCGTGTATTCCTGGGCGATGTTCGGATAATGGATGGAGAAGCTCTCGCAGACGCGATCCATCATCTTGGACATGTCAAATACGCCGATGCGCAGATTCTTTTTGTCGGCGCTTCGGATTTCATCCAGCAGCGCGTGCATTTCGCCCGTCAGGCGGATCATACCTTGATAGAACTGTCTGCCGGACTGTGTCAGTGTCACGCCGCGATGTGTGCGGTTGAGAAGCTGGACGCCGACTTCCCGTTCCAGAAGGTCGATCTGCTGAATGATTGCCTGGGGAGAGATGTATTGCTTTCTGGCGGCGGCGGAGAAGCTGCCGCAATCTGCCACGGAAATAAACGCCGCAATCTGCTTGTCGTTCATATCCTTTTCTCCTTGAAATTGATGCTTGGTTTAAAGTTTTTCCTTGAAACTATGATAACATCTTTCTGCTTCTGTTACAAGTGGATTTGTGTTATATTTTTCGCAGATCTGCTGAAAGCAGAAGAGAAATAGGAGGAAAAACAAGATGAAGGCAAAGAAGATTGTCAGCATTTTGGTGATGCTGACGCTGCTGTGCAGCTCCTTCGCGCTTGCTCAGGGCTACACCGCCGGCACCTATGAGGCTGCGGTGAAGGGCTTTGGCGGAGAAGTGAAGGCCGTTGTGACCTTCGATGCAGAGAAGATCACCGACGTCGTGCTCACCGGCGAGGGCGAGACCCCGACCATCGGCGGCGCTGCGCTGGAAACCGTGAAGGCGCAGATCCTTGCGGCCCAGGGCGCTGAGATCGACGGCGTGGCGGGCGCGACCGTGACCGTCAGCGCTGTCAAGGACGCTGTGAATGCGTGCATCGCCGAGGCGACCGGCGCTGTGGCCGAAGCGAAGGTGGCTGCCGATGGCGTGTACACCGGCAGCGCATTCGGCTTCATGAGCGAGATCAAGGTCGAAGTGACCATGAAGGACAATGCGATCGCGGATGTGAAGGTTGTCGAGAATAACGACACCGGCATGATCGGCGTCGCCGCTGGCCATAAGCTGGCCAAGAACATCGTCGAGCATCAGTCCCTGGCGGTGGATGCGATTGCGGGCGCGACCGTGTCTTCCAACGGCGTCTTCGCGGCTGTGACCCAGGCGCTGGAAGCGGCCGGCGCGGATGTGGCTGCGCTGAAGGCTGCGCCGGTTGAGCTGCGCGCGGCTGAGACTACCGTGATGGATACGCAGGTTGTCGTTATCGGCGCGGGCATGGCGGGCTTCACCGCAGCCATGGAAGCGGCCGAGGCTGGCAAGGACGTCATTCTGCTGGAGCGCTCCGGCGTGTACAGCAGTTCCACCACTCGTTCCGAAGGCTTTGTCATGGGTGCTGGCACGGATTTCCAGAAGAGCCTGGGTATCGAAGACAGCGCCGAAGACATGTACAATGACATGTACGCGCTTTACGCTCAGGAGGATACCCTCAACACCGCGCTGCTGCGCAAGGCGGTTGACGACTCCGACGAGCTGATCAACTATCTGACCGATCATGGCGTCGTGTTCGAGACCATCGTGCCGATCTCCGCGCTGGAGCCGCGCAATGATCCGCGTGCGCATGTGAGCTGGAAGAAGGGCGACGGCCTGATGGAGAAGATTGTCGAGGCTGCCGAGAAGATCGAAAACCTGGACATCTACCTGAATACCACGGCGACCGAACTGATCATGGACAATGGCGCGGTGGTCGGCGTGAAGGCAACCAATCAGTATGGCGACGATATTACCATCAACGCCAAGGCGACCATCCTGTGCTCCGGCAGCTATGGTGAGAACGTCGAGCTGATCAGCGAGCTCAACCCGAAGCTCTGCCCGATCTCCTACACCGGCTGGGGCAATGGCGACGGCTGGTATATGGCCAAGAATGCGGGCGCGAAGATGGTCGAAATCGGCTATATGGCGTCCAGCACCATGTATATGCCCAAGGGCATCTGCGATCTGGCGCAGCCCTATGTCGGCTCTCCGACGCTGCCGCTGTTCAACATCATGCAGGTGAATATGCAGGGCGAGCGCCTGATCAACGAGGATGCGTTCACGTTTGACTTCGCTGACCTGCTCTACAAGAGCGACGCGCCGGTCGGCTGGGCGATCGCCGGCGCGAAGTACGCTGAGCAGTATCCGACCCACTACGAGGACGGCAAGGACACCACCTTTACCGTTCGCGGCAAGGAATACAACATGGCCTATCAGGCGGATACCATCGAGGAGCTGGCTGAGATGACCGGCATGGACGCTGCGACGCTCAAGGCTGCTGTTGAGCGCTACAATGCTTCCTGCGACGCGGGCGTGGACGAGGAATTCGGCAAGGATCCCAAGTACATGGAGCGCATCGACGCCCCGTATACTGCCATGCTGCTCACCTGTGCTGTGTCTGACGCGTTCAGCGGCTGCGTGATCAACGAGAATGCTCAGGTTCTGGACACCGAGGGCAACGTGATCCCGGGCTTCTATGCGGCCGGCACCTGCGCGATGCCGGAGATCATCGGCAACCGCTACTATGGCTGCGGCAGCATCATCATGACCTGCGGCGTCTATGGCCGTACTGCGGGCATCCATGCTGCGAGCACGATCGAGTAAAATCTGCACACAACTTAATCTCCTTCTTTGGGAAACGCCGGGCGTATGCTCGGCGTTTCTCTTTTGCGCTATACAAAAAACGGTTTCCTCTGCTATGATGAATCTGATCAAATGCAAGGAGGCGCCGGTATGAAGCACAGTCTCTTTATCATCGAAGGCCTGCATTGCTTCCCCTGTATGTACGGTAGCCTCAAA
>CAZACE010000228.1:0-3752 GCA_964483255.1 uncultured Oscillospiraceae bacterium | reverse complement strand
GAACTCGTCGCTGTAAGGCGGGAGCGATGCGCCAGACACGTCACTGGGTCAAAGCCCGGGAAGACGGCGCAAAGCTACGATCGCCAAGTCAGAAGACCTGCCGGGGATGAAATGTTGCTCAGCCACGAGTCATTGGCTGAAAACATGCAGAACCGTCCGGGGATGAATGTTTTTGGCCTGCGCTTTTGCGCAGGCTTTTTGCGTCAATCCTTTCCCCGTCGGGGCATGGCAGCAGCTTTGTTCCCGCCGCCATGTTCCCATCGACCAAAGAAAGGATACGCTCATGAATCCGACCAAAAAGACCCGCTTTTCCCTCAAAAAGGCATTGGCCGCTGCGCTTCTCATCCTGCTCGCCGCTATCATGACATTCGTATATGTCACATTCCGCGAGCAGGCCGTTTCCGGCAGCAAGGCAATCACCATCACCGTCGTGAATTCCGCCGCGCAGGAGGCCGCCTATACCCTCAAAACCGACGCCGCCTATCTGCGTGAGGCCATGGATGAAGCCGAGGGCCTCACCTATTCCGGCTCGGAAGGCCCGTATGGACTGATGATCGATACCGTGAACGGAGAGCGCGCCGACTTCAATCTCGACGGCGCGTACTGGGGCTTCAGTGTGAATGGGCAGTATTGCAATTACGGCATCGACGAGCAGCCCGTAGAGGATGGCGATGCGTTCATCATCGCCTACACAAGATGAGCCGCCGCAGCATTTCGCAGGATGTAGCCACAGTAGGGCTCATGGTCGCGCTCATCGAGGTCTGCAAGCTCTTCATGCAGGGGCTGCCCAATATCGAGATGACCAGCTTTCTGATCATACTCTTCACCCTGCGCTTTGGCCGCCTGACGCTCTATGCCATCCCCGCGTTCATCCTCATCGAGGGTCTGATTTATGGCTTTGGCCTGTGGTGGGTGATGTATCTGTATGCCTGGCCGCTGCTCGCGCTTGTCGCGCATGCGTTTCGCCGCGCGGATTCAGCGTTTTTCTGGGCCATTGTCTCCGGCATTTTCGGCCTGCTCTTTGGCCTGCTGTGCGCCATTCCGTATTTCTTTATCGGCCTTGCCGGCGGCAGTCTCTCACAGGGGCTTACGCAGTTTTTTGCCTGGTGGGTTGCCGGCATCCCGTATGATCTCATCCACGGCGCAGGCAATTTTGCCCTCATGCTCGCGCTCTATCGTCCAATGTCGCGCCTGCTTGAGCATATCCCTCAAATCATCCGCAGATAAATCAGGAGGCCATTATGCGCGATCCATCCCATGCGTTCTTCTGCAACACCGCCTGCAAGTACTATCCCTGTCACGAGGGGATGGAGGAGATCAACTGCCTGTTCTGCTTCTGCCCGCTCTACCGTCTGGAAAACTGCCCCGGTTCGCCAAGGATCATCGAATCCTCCGGCAGGCAGATCAAGGACTGCTCCGCCTGCACATTCCCGCATCGCGCCGAGAATTACGAAAAGGTGCTTGCCTGTCTTAGAGCTTGCTGAGCCGCGCTTGTCTTTTTCCCTTTCCTGTCCTATAATAAGGGCAGCATATACATCGGAGGTTTCTCATGCAGGATCTGTTTTCTCATCAGGACGCGGCGCTCAGCCCACTGGCTGACCGCATGCGTCCGCGCACGCTCGACGAATTCATCGGCCAAAGCCACATCGTCGGCCCGGGCCGCCTGCTTCGCCGCGCCATTGAGGCCGACCGCATGACCTCCTCCATTTTCTACGGCCCGCCCGGCTGCGGAAAAACGACGCTCGCCTCCATCATCGCAAATACCACGCATTCCGCCTTCGTGCAGCTCAATGCCGTCACCAGCGGCGTAGCCGACGTGCGTCAGGTGATCAAGGAAGCGCAGGATCGCCGCGCGCTCTACGGCCAGGCGACGTATCTGCTGCTGGACGAGTGCCACCGCTGGAGCAAATCGCAGAGCGATTCCATCCTCCCCGCCATTGAGCGCGGCGTGGTCCGCTTCATCGGCTCTACCACGGAAAACCCGCTCGTCGCCATGACCCCGGCCATTGTGAGCCGATGCCGTATCTTTCAGTTCGAGCCGCTCAAGGAAGCCGATGTGCTCACAGCGATGGACCGCGCGCTTGCCGACAACGAGCGCGGCTTCGGCAGCAAGAATGTGATCCTCGAAAAAGACGCCGCGCGCCATATTGCCCGCATCGCCAACGGCGACGTGCGAAGCGCGCTGGGCGCACTGGAGCTGGCCGTGCTTACGACCGATCCCGACGAGAGCGGCGCGATCCGCGTGACGCTCGCTGTCGCGGAGGAGTCCATCCAAAAGCCGGTCATCCGCTGTGACGAATCGCTCTATTATGACATGCTCTCCGCCTTCTGCAAGAGCCTGCGCGGCAGCGACGCCGACGCGGCGCTCGCGTGGTTCGCGCGGCTGCTCTATGCGGGCGTGGATCCGCGGCTGATCGCCCGGCGCATCATTGCGCATGCAAGCGAGGATGTGGGTCTGGCCAATCCGACGGCGATGCTGCAGGCCGTCGCCGCCGCACAGGCTCTGGAGATGGTCGGCATTCCGGAGGCGCGGCTGTCGCTGGCGCAGGCGATCATCGCCGTATGCGAGAGCCCAAAGTCGAATTCCGTCGTCATGGCGCTGGAGACATCCGTCGCCGACGCCCAGAAGGGCGGCTTTGGTCCCGTGCCCGTGCATCTGCGCGACACGCACTACGCCGGTCATGAGCGCCTGGGCTCCGGCACGCAGTACAAGTATCCCCATGAATTCCCCGGGCACTGGGTTCAGCAGGAATACATGCCACCCGAGGTCAAGGGGCGCCGCTACTACGTCCCCTCGAATCAGGGGCAGGAAGCCAAGCTGCGCGAGCGCAGGCGGCTTCGCGGAATCATCGATCCGCCGGATAAAGATTGACAAGAAGCAATCTGTTCGTTATAATGGTTCTGCTGTCCGAAGACAGCGACACAAAGATCATCAAGCCATGAAGGCAATCGGCCGGAGAACCGGTCTGATTCTTCATGGCTTTTATTTTTGCAAAACAAACCGGCATGCAGCCGGCGGCTTCACCGACAAACCTCTGCAAATCCTGTTGCTCTGCGGTCGGGCCGATGCCTTGCAAAAGAATTTACACAACAAAGGAGTCGCTTATGAACAGTAAGATTTCCGTCCGCCGCCTCACCATCAGCGCCATGCTCATGGCCATCGGCATGCTTCTGCCCTTCCTCACCGGCCAGATTCAGCACATCGGCAATATGCTTTGCCCGATGCATCTGCCGGTATTCATCTGCGGCATGGTCTGCGGGCCCATCTGGGGGCTTGCCGTGGGCGCGACTTTGCCGCTGCTTCGCAGCATGGTTTTCGGCATGCCGGTGCTCATGCCTGCGGCATTTGCGATGGCCTTTGAGCTGGCGGCGTATGGATTTATCGCCGGTTTTTTGAGGAAGAAGCTGCCCAAAACGCTTGGCATGCTGTTTGTCTCTCTGGTTTGCGCGATGCTTTTGGGCCGCATTGTCTGGGGCATTGTGAGCGTACCGATTTACGGCCTGGCGAGCAAGGCGTTCTCCTGGCAGATCTTTGTGACCAATGGATTTATGAACGCCGTGCCGGGCATGATTGTGCAGCTGGTTGCTGTTCCGGCAATTGTAACTGCGCTGGAAAAAGCGAAACTGGGAGATTGATGAAAATGAAAAGGCCGTTCCGGAAGGAATGGTCTTTTTTGCTGTGCAAAAGGGGGAGAATGCGAAGTAAGCGACAAAGAATCGCCCTGCGGGGCGGGACCTCATCTGTCGTTCCT
>CAZACE010000227.1:0-3753 GCA_964483255.1 uncultured Oscillospiraceae bacterium | reverse complement strand
CATTCAACCAGCAGCTTCCTCCAGCGCCCTTCGGATTTCCTGCGCCGAGCCGCCCGCAAGCACACCCTGCGTCATATCCTTCGGTCCGCCGCCCTTGCCGCCGAACGCTGCGCACAGCGCCTTCGTCGCCGGGCGCACATCCTCCGTTTCCGACGACATCGCAAACCCGTAGCCATCCTCGCGCGGCACGAGCACCAGCGCCAGCTTCGCACCCGCGCAGAGCCTGCCCGCCGCCTTGCGCACAGCGCCCGCCGGCAGCGCATCACAGATTACCATGCGCACCGCATTTTCTTCTTCCTGCGCCGCCATCATCTCAAAAATGCGCAGGGCCAGCTGCTCATTCTTAAAGCGCAGCTGATCCCGCTCGGCGATCACGCGCTCCACCGCGCCGTCCAGCTCATGCTGCTTGCACGAAAGCGCGACGCACGCGCCCTTCGCCTGCTCCAGCAGCACATTCTCTTCAACCAACGCACGCCTGCCGCACAGGATCGACACGCGCACGCCGCCCTTGTATTTCTGCCAGCCCATCACCTTGATCTGGCCGACGGAGCCCGTCTGCTTCACATGCGTGCCGCAGCAGGCGCACGTGTCCGCGCCCGGAATATTCACGATGCGCACCGTGCCCTCCAGCGCCTTCTTGCTGCGATAGTGCATCGTCTCCAGCTCTTCCCTGCTGGGCAAAAGCGTGTTGATCGGCACATTCTTCCAAACAATCTCATTGGCCAGCTGTTCCACGCGGCGCACGTCCTCATCGGTCAGCGGGCCGTTAAAATCCATGGTCACCGCCTCGGAGCCGATGTGAAAACCCACATTGTCATAGCCAAAGAGCTGGCACACCAGACCGGAGAAGATATGCTCGCCGCTGTGCTGCTGCATCATATCCAGCCTGCGCACGGCGTCCACATGCCCCTCGACCACAGCGCCCACCTCAAGCGGGCTGTCCGTGGTATGTTCCACCTCGCCATCCACCTCATGGCAGTCGGTCACATGCACGCCGCCAAGCACGCCATGATCCGCGCCCTGACCGCCGCCCTCCGGAAAAAAGGCCGTCCGATCCAGCGTAACCGCGTATTTCCCCTTCTTTTCCGTGCAGTCCGTCACCGTCGCGGTGAAATGAAGCAGCATGGAATCCTGATCGTACAAACGGATGGTCATATCGTCCATTCCTTTCGGAAAATATTTCTTGCCCCATTGTAGCACAGCGAAGGGGAAAATACAAATGCCGCATCATCGGTCGTATGATGTGTACGCGCCCGCCATCACGACAGTGCCGTCCTTTTTCAGCGCGATGGAATGTCCTGTGCGCGCTGTCCGGCCCAGCGTCGCCTCCGCGTCCGTCCAGTTGCGCGCCACAAGCCCGCCAATCTCGTCATTCACCAAAAAGAATTCCCTGATGTCCGTCTGCGTCTCGTCCACCTAGGTCTGCGGCATGATGGTTCCATCCGCATCCAGCAAGATAGGTTCATCGCCGGAGAGCTTCGCCGCCTGCTCCGCACCATACCAGTCATTGTTGCCGAATATGTTCCGCGATCCAGCGCGCACGCCGAAGCCGTGAGCATGGCCGCCAGCGCCAGCGCAAAAAGCATCCTTTTCATGCGTATCCCTCCATTCCCTGCCAAAATAACGATTGTCCGCACCCATTTCTTCCCATAAACGAAAAACAATTTCCTCATCAGCGTACAATTGTGGTATAATAAAATCAGATAAAGGGCTGCGGCCCGACGAACCCCATGTTTTCTATCCAAGGAGGGCGATCCCATGAAAAACCCGCTCATCATCACCATCGGCCGCGAATACGGCAGCGGCGGCCGCCAGATTGGCAAGGCGCTCGCCGAGCGTCTGGGCATCTCCTATTACGATAAAGAGATCATCACGCTCGCCGCGAAGAAGAGCGGCCTGGCCGAGGAATTCATCGCCGGCAACGAGCAGCGTGTGCGCAGCGGCCTGATGCATAATTTCTCCGCGACTGCCAGCTATCACACCGGCTTCTTCTCCAATCAGTATCTGCCCCTGTCCGAGAATATCTTCATCGCGCAGGCGCAGGCCATTCGCGATATCGCCGCGAAGGAAAGCGCCGTCATCGTCGGCCGCTGCGCGGACTATATCCTCGAGGGCCGCGAGAATACGATCAATGTGTTCATCCATGCGCCGATGGAAACGCGCGTAAAGCGCATCATGGAGCTGCATGGCGTGGACGAGGCAACCGCGATCAAGGAGATCAACCGCTCGGACAAGGAGCGCGGCAACCACTACTTCCGCTACACCGATATGAAATGGGGCAAGGCGCAGAACTACCATGTCTGCATCAATTCCGCGCTGATGGGCGTGGATAAGACCGTCGAAATGCTGGCCGATCTGGCGCAGATCGAAGAGCGTTGAACATGCCGCTTCGCCTGATTCCCTCCGAAACCGCGCTGGTTCTTGGCGGCGGCGGCGCGAAGGGCGCCTATCAGATCGGCGTCGCCCGTGCGCTTGATGACATGGGCGTCGGCTACTGCCGCGCCTATGGCACGTCCATCGGTGCGCTCAATGCCGCGCTTCTCGCTCAGGGCGACCTCGATGCTGCTGCGCAGCTTTGGGCTCAGCTTCGCCTGAGCGATATCGTTACGCCGGAAAGCATCGCGCTGGCCGAGGAAGCCGAGAGCGTATTCTCCCGTCCGGAGAAGATGCTCGATTTTATCACACGCAACGCGCAAAAGAAGGGGCTCGATGCGACGCCCCTCTTTTCTGTTATGCGCGAAGTGATCGACGAAGAGAAACTGCGCAGAAGCCGTATCTCCTTCGCTCTGGTCGCCACGCGCTTTCCGTCGCTTTCGATGACCGAAAAGCGGCTCGAGGACATGGCGTCCGGCAGCCTGTGCGACTGGCTGGAAGCAAGCGCCGCGTGCTTTCCCGCGATTCCGATGAAACATATCGACGGCGATCGCTATCTGGACGGCGGCTTCAGCGACAATGTGCCGGTGGAGATGGCGATCCGCGCCGGCGCCAGGCACATCGTCGCCGTGGACATCGGCCGCACGCAGGCGCACACGCAATACGCCCTGCGCCCGAATGTCACCTATATCCGCGCAAGCCAGCCGCTGGGCGGGCTGCTTACGTTTGACCCCGAGCAGTCCATGAAAAACATGACGCTGGGCTGCAACGATGCCCGGCGCGCCTTCGGTCATCTGCGCGGCACGCATTACAGCTTTGATCCAATCGACGCACAGAAGCTCTATCATCGCGCGCAGGATTTCGTCTGCTTCCTCACCGCATACGAAGCAGAAATGAACGGGCGCAGAAGCGATGCGCCGCTGTTCTCCCTTTTAGAGGCAGATCTCAAACCCGGCAGCGATGCGGTCGATTATTTCCTTCGCGCGCTGGAACTGTGCGCCGACATGCTTTTGCTCGATCCGACAAAGGTATACACGTTTGACATGATCCGCGAGGCCATTGCAGCCACGCTGCCGCTTGAGCAGGCGCAGGCGATGCTCGGCTCGCTGCTGGGCGGGCGCATCGGCGTGCTCTTCGCTCCGCCGCAGCCGGACAGGAAGGTCGTGCTTGCCTGCCTGCATCTGATTCTTCAAAAAGAGGGCAGATTCTCCTCGCTGGCGATGCATACGCTCAGCGCATTCCCGCGGGAGCTGATTTGCGCGCTGACGCTGAGGTTTATTCTTTAGGGAACAATAGGGGGATAATGACGCGTAAGGAGAAAGACCAAAGCGCCTGGCGGGAAGCTGCACCAGCACCCGCAGGCTCCCTCCGTCACAGCTT
>CAZACE010000226.1:0-3776 GCA_964483255.1 uncultured Oscillospiraceae bacterium | reverse complement strand
CCGGCTCGGAGTTCGTTGAGATGTTTGTCGGCATGGGCGCTTCCAAGGTGCGCGATCTCTTCAAGCAGGCCAAGGAAAAAGCGCCGTGCATTGTCTTCATTGATGAAATTGACGCCATCGGCAAGAAGCGCGACGGCGGAAAGTTTGGCGGCAATGATGAACGCGAACAGACGCTCAATCAGCTGCTGACGGAGATGGATGGCTTTGAGGGCTCCGGCGGCGTCATCATTCTTGCCGCCACCAACCGTCCTGAATCCCTTGATCCGGCACTGCTGCGCCCGGGCCGCTTTGACCGCCGCGTTCAGGTTGAACTGCCTGATCTCAAGGGCAGACAGAAGATCCTTGAGGTGCATGCCAAGAAGATCAAGACGGAAGCGGGCATCGATTACCAGCAGGTTGCGCGTATGGCGTCCGGCGCTTCCGGTGCGGAGCTGGCGAATATCGTCAATGAAGCGGCGCTCAGAGCCGTTCGTGCAGGCCGTACATGCGCTTCTCAGGCCGACTTTGAGGAAAGCATTGAGGTCGTTATTGCCGGTTATCAGAAGAAGAATGCAATTCTTACGGACGAGGAAAAGCGTATCGTCGCCTATCACGAAATCGGTCATGCGCTGGTTGCCGCCAAGCAGACCAACTCTGCGCCTGTGCAGAAGATTACCATTGTTCCGCGCACGTCCGGCGCGCTTGGTTACACCATGCAGGTGGAACAGGGCAATCACTACCTGATGAGCAAGGAAGAGATCGAAAACAAGATTGCTACGTATTGCGGCGGCCGCGCTGCGGAAGCGCTGATCTTCGGTTCTGTGACGACGGGCGCATCCAATGATATTGAGCAGGCGACCAAGCTGGCCCGCGCAATGATTACCCGTTTCGGCATGAGCAGCGATTTCGGCATGGTTGCTATGGAAACCGTTGATAATGCGTATCTTGGCGGCGACACGTCCCTTGCGTGTTCTGCGCAGACGCAGGCCAAGATCGACGAGCTGGTTGTAGAAAAGGTCGCGGCACAATACGATAAGGCCATGAATATTCTCAAGGAGAATCAGTCTAAACTCGATGAGCTTTCCATGTATCTGTATGAGAAGGAAACCATCACCGGTGATGAGTTTATGACCATCCTGAATTCCTGACGCCTTCCTCTCTTTTACGCCTGCGGCGCTGTGATTCGTTCTGGGTTTCGCAGCGCCGCAGGCGATATACTTATGCTTAGGAGGAATCCTGTTTTGAATATTCTGTTTACGCTGGATAAAAATTATCTTCAGCCGCTGAAAGTTCTGATTACGTCATTGCTGCTCAATAATCCGGGTGAGTTCTTTGATATTTACGTTGCCTCGGATGATCTGACAGACGATGATCTTAGTGATGTGCAGAATCTTTGCAACCGCTTTGAGAGCAGGATTTATCTGATTCGCGTAGATGAATCACTCTTTGCCGGTGCGCCTACGCTGCGATATTATTCCCGAGCGATGTATTATCGTCTGCTGGCTGCGCAGATGCTGCCTGAAGAATTGGATCGCATTGTGTATCTTGATCCGGATATGCTGGTGATCAATCCCATCCGGTCACTATATGAGACAGAGATGGGCGATAATCTCTATGCTGCATGCATTCATAAGGGGCTTGTCAATATCTCAAAGCCCGTCAATCGGGTCAGATTATCCACCTATGAAGCGGAAGGGTATTATAATTCCGGCATGCTGCTGATGAATCTTCCTGCGATTCGCAAGCATGTGCATGCGCAGGACATCTATGCATATGTTGAAAAGAACCGGCAGCTGCTTATGCTGCCGGATCAGGACATACTCAATGGGCTTTATGGAAAGCTCATTGTGTCTGTTGACGAATGTATCTGGAATTACCATGCCGGCAGGTATGAGGAATACCGTTTGGCAAACGTAGGCGAAAAGGACATGAACTGGGTCATGCAGAATACAGCGATCCTTCATTTCTGCGGCAAACGCAAGCCATGGCATCATTCTTCCCCGGGGCGTTTCACGGCGCTGTATAAACACTATATGCGCCTGAGCGAGAGATGCATGAAGTGATATCCTTCATCTGCGAAGGGAAACACGAATACGGAAATGAGAAGCGTTGATCATTGCAGGAGGATTTCTTTTCTGCTATATTCGTGATGTAAAGAACGGCAGGCACAAGCCTGAACGTAAAACGGATTGAAAGGGATTCGACATGGAAATGAATACACAAGCCTTGGCGACCAAGCGCATTCCGAAGCTGCTTGCACAGTTGGCCATTCCTGCGGTTGTGGCGCAGGTGATCAACCTGCTTTATAATATCGTAGACCGCATCTATATCGGCCATATTCCGGAGGTTGGCGCATCGGCGCTGACGGGCGTAGGCTTATTTATGCCGATCCTCATGCTGATCAACGCTTTTGCCATGCTGGCAGGCGCGGGCGGCGCGCCTCGCGCCGCAATTGCCATGGGCAAACAGGATCGCAAGAGCGCGGAAAAAGTCATGGGCAACTGCTTTTCGCTGCTCCTGATTCTTTCGCTCGCATTGACTGTCATCTTCTATGTTTTCGCGCCCAAGCTCCTTGTGATGTTCGGTGCAAGCGAAGCGACGCTGCCTTATGCGTTGGAGTATTCAAGAATCTACATCCTTGGCACGGTGTTTGTGCTGATTGTCATGGGTATGAATCCCTTTATTACGACGCAGGGATTCGCCAAGATCAGCATGATGACAACGGTGATCGGCGCGGTAATCAACATCGTTCTGGATCCGATCTTCATCTTCGTGTTGGACATGGGCGTCAGCGGCGCTGCCATTGCAACGGTGCTCAGTCAGGCTGTCGGCGCGGTATGGATTCTCTGGTTCCTGTCCGGAGACAAGAGCACGCTGAAGCTCAGGAAGGAAAACTTCAGGATAGAGAAGAAGGTCATTGTCCCGTGTCTGGCGCTCGGCGTTTCGACTTTTGTCATGCTTGCAACAGAGAGCATTCTGTCCATCAGCTTTACCTCCAGTCTGGCGAAATACGGCGGCGATATTGCGGTTGGCGCGATGACCATTATCACCAGCATCAGTCAGCTGGTCACGATGCCGCTCCAGGGAATCTGTCAGGGCGGGCAGCCCATTATCAGCTATAATTACGGCGCACAAAACAGCGGCAGAGTGAAAGAGGCGTTCTTTACGCAGTTCAAGGTGTGCGTTGCATTCAGCGTCACCTGCTGGCTTCTGTTGCTCTGCATTCCGCGTCTGTTTGTCAGCATGTTTACCAGCAATCCTGAACTGGTTGAATATGCGACATGGGCCGTGCGCATCTATATGGCGGGGATTTTCGCGCTGGGATTTCAGCTCTGCTGCCAGCAAAGCTTCATGGCTTTGGGACAGGCAAAAATCAGCCTTCTTCTGGCCTGTCTCAGAAAGATCGTACTGCTGATTCCGCTGATCTTCATCCTTCCGGCATTCTTTGAGAACAAAGTCTTTGCGGTTTTCCTTGCAGAGCCGGTCAGCGATATCATTGCAGCGATTGTTACAACCTGTGCTTTTATGAGCCGGTTTGATAAGATTCTCAATTTCGATGCGCAAGCGCGCTAGCCAGCTCCCGGCGGTTCGTGATGTTCGTTTTTCGTCATGATATGCCCTCCCTTCTTGGGGTAGGACATTCATCACCCTGAACGAGGGAAAAGTCAAGTCATATTGTTCTTCCGGTTTATTTATGGGCAGAATCATGATTTCCATGAATCGCATAGATCGTCCATTCAGCGATGTTGGTCGCATGATCGCCGATGCGCTCAAAATACTTGGCTGCCATCAGCAGA
>CAZACE010000225.1:0-3781 GCA_964483255.1 uncultured Oscillospiraceae bacterium | reverse complement strand
ATCACCGGTCGCAAATGGATATTAGAATGTTTTTAGAAATGAATTAGTATAAAACTCTGGCGATCCGAATAAACAATGTCAATTCGATTTGGTCAAATCGGAGATAGGTGTCTTTTGAATACTGGTGGTATAATGCTCATAAACAGCGGGAATGCATCGCAATTATCTGTATAACCCTGTTTGAAAATGCAAGCGCAAAGAAGGCGTGTTCATGGTGAACCTGACAATTACAGACGTGCGCGTCCTGCCGGGCGACTGCGCGTTTCTCATCGACGATGGAAAGACAGCGGTGTTGTATGATACCGGATTCGGCTTTACCGGCGAAGGCATTGCAAAAAAGATTCAGGCGATTCTAGGAGAAAGAAAGCTGAATGATATCCTGCTGACCCATTCGCATTACGATCATGTGCTCGGTATGCCCTATATTCTCCAATACTATCCGGAGGCCAGGGTGATCGCGGGCGAATATGTGCAGAAAATATTCGCCAGGCCGACGGCACGGGCGAAGATGCGCGAACTGGATCGCTCCGCTGCACAGAAGGAAGGCATTGCCGATTATGCGGATCTGGTCGATGAACTGAAGGTGGACGTTGCCGTTGCGGATGGCGATGTTGTGCATTGCGGCGATATGGCTTTTTGCGTGATTGCGCTGCCGGGACATACCAAGTGCTCGATCGGCTTTTATCTGGAGGAAAACGGTCTGTTGCTCGGCGTGGAAACGCTGGGCGTGTACTTTGGCCGAGGAGCTTACCTGCCCAATTATCTGGTGGGCTATCAGATGACGCTGGATTCTTACCATAAGGCGCGCGATCTGAACCCGAAGCAGCTGCTCATTCCGCACTACGGTGTGGTCGGCCATAAAGAGGCGATGGATTTTTTGGAGGGCTCCGAGCGCTGCGCGGTGGAAACGGCCATGCGCATCCGGGAAATCCTTTCCTCGGGCGGCGACAAGCAGGATGCGTTTGATTATTTTCGGGAGACATACTACACCGAGCGCATCCGCCCAGCGTATCCGATTGAGGCGTTTAAGCTGAATACGGGTATCCTGATCGATCTGATCGAGCGGGAGCTGCTGAACCCAGTCAAATAAGTAAGGGCGTCCGGTTTGATCCGGACGCTCTTGTGTTTATGCGTCAGTCGGTGACCAGCCTGCTGGTATCCAGCGTCAGTCCGTCGGCGAAAGCGATTGTTTCCGTGGTGCTGCTTTTTACCGTGATCTCGGTCAGACCGTCTCTGAGCTGCACGCCGGTGCTGATTCCGTCGTCGTCATAGAGCATGTAGGCGGTGTCGGCGCCGATCCAACCCAGCAGCGTGAGTTTCTTTGCATCGATGGCGTCCACCCACTCGCCGCCGCGGGAAAGCGGAATCACGCAGCCGCGCTTTACAAACAGCGGCATTTCGTGCATATCCAGCTCAATCCAGTGATGGCCGGCTTCCAGAGGGATACAGTCGTAATCAACGGAAGAGCGCAGACGCACCAGCAGCATATCCTCAGGCAGATAGACGTAGCGGCCGCGGGCATTCTGCTGATACACCGGGGCGATCATGCACTCGCCGCCCAGCATCACCTGATCCTCCACGCGGCAGGCGGTCTCATCCTGCGGATAATCGAACGCCAGCGGGCGGAACATGCAGCCGTCTGTGAGCGCGGACTTCATGAATTCGCTGTAGAGATAGGGGAGCAGCGCGTAGCGCACGGTGACGACATCGCGCATGTGATCCTGCGTGGAGAAACGGTAGATCTCCTGCTCGCGCGTGCCCTGGCAGGCATGGTTGCGCATCAGCGGCGTGAACACGCCCAGCTGCAGCCAACGCAGCAGCAGATCCTCGGTCGTATCGCCGTTGAAGCCGCCGATGTCCGCGCCGTTGTAGAGGAAGCCGCACATATTCAGCGACGGCAGCATTTTGAGGTTCAGCAGGATGTGGCTCCACCAGCTGTGGTTGTCGCCCTGCCATACGCCGCCGTAGCGGTGTGCGCCGATATAAGAGGAGCGGGCAAAGAGCAGTCTGCGGCGCTGGGGATCATGCGCGGCCATACCCTCGGCAGCGGCGCGGGTCATGAATGCGCCGTAGAGGTTGTGCACCCTGTCGTGGCGGATGCGCTTTCCGTCTGCGGTCTGATAGAAGGTTTCGTAATCCCTGGGATCATTGGACATGTCGGCGAAGATTCTGCTCAGACGGAAAAAGTCGTGGATGCCGACGTTCTTGTCCTTGAGTGCGTCCGCCTCATCAAATGCTTTGCGGATGCCGTTTTCGCTGTAGAAAAGCGCAGGTTCGTTCATGTCGTTCCAGAAGCCGTCCACACCGGCGTCGAGCAGGCGGTGATACTTGCCGCCAAACCACGAACGCACGTCGCTGCGCAGAAAGTCCGGGAAATAGCTTCTGCCTGGCCAGACAGCGCCGACAAACGGCGTGCCATCCTCATAGGTGCAGAAGTATCCCTTATTGAGACCCTCGTCGCAGACCTCGTAGCCTTGCTTTTCCTTGACACCGGCGTCGATAATAGGAATCAGGTGCGCATGCGCATCCTGCATCTCGCCGCAGAAGCGCGAGAGATTCTCGAAGCTTTTAGGATCGACGGTGAAATCCATGTAATCGTCCATGTAGTCGATGTCCATACATACGCCGTCCAGCGGGATATGGCGCTTTCTGTGCTCGGCTACGATGGTGCGCACATCCTCTTCACTTTTGTAGCCCCAGCGGGACTGGATATAGCCGAACGCCCATTTCGGCGGCAAATAGCTGCGGCCCGTCAGGCGGCGCAGATCCGAAATGATTGCATTGGGGGATTCGTCCTCAATGATGTAGAGCGTCAGATCGCCGTTTTCGCTGGTGATGCGCGCTTCGTCGGTCTTCGTGCAGCCCAGGTCGAAGTGAATTCTGCCCGGATCATCAAAGAACGCGCCGAACGTGCGGTTTTTGCCGAAGAAGAGCAGGAAGTTGTGCGCAGCATAGAGCGAATGCTTCGATTCCGTGTGCAGGCCGTCGTCCGTGTTCCAGCTGGTGTAGAGATGGCCGCGCTTGTTGATGCCGCGGTTTGCCTCGCCCAGGCCGAAGACGATGTCGTCCTTTTTCATGGTGAGGCTGAACGACAGCTTCTGGTTTTCGCGGGAAACGGTGAAATAGGGAAGCGCACCGCCGCTGATGGGCAGAGCGCGCACAACAGCGCCGGTATCGATCGGGACGCCGAAATCATAGCGATGGATCATGGAGCTGACCGCCTTTCTCAATCTTTCATATATATTCAGTTTACCACGATGAGTGCGGGAATGTAAATTCTGGGAGAATGAATGGCGCATGGTATGTAAAAATACCGAAGAAACGCTGCCAGTGCCGTTTTGCGGATGAATATTCTAAAAAAGTCGCTGGTAAATTAAGTTTTTGTTTTACAAGCAGAGATTGATGTTGTATAATACTTGGGTGAATAAAAGCGTGCGAAGAAAAGAATAATTTGTGTAAACGGAAAATTTAGTCAGAATTGGAGTGTTGATATATGAGCCGTATGATCGGTACTGTTTCCATGGGTGTCCGCGCCCCCATCATCCGTGAGGGCGACAACCTGGTGGAGATCGTTACGAATTGCATCCTTGAGGCGATGAAGGAAGACGGTCTGCAGCCGCGCGACCGTGATATCTGCGCGATGACCGAAGCGATCGTCGCCCGCGCGCAGGGCAACTACTGCAGTGTGGATGATATTGCCAATGATGTTCGCGCCAAGCTGGGCGGCGAAACCGTCGGCGTCATCTTCCCCATCCTCAGCCGCAACCGTTTTGCGATCTGC
>CAZACE010000224.1:0-3849 GCA_964483255.1 uncultured Oscillospiraceae bacterium | reverse complement strand
TGGACTGACCACCGTACATCTTGCGGCCCACCATGCGCTTGGCATACTGAACCGGAATGCGGCGCTCGCCCATATCCACATAAGTGATGGCAACGATCATGGCGACAAAAGCGACCACGACCACCAGCACCGGCAGGATGCCCACAGTGCCGGCAGCGATGCCGACGACAGCCTGACGGGCCCAGTTGAACATGTTGGACACAACGCCCGCCATGATCAGCAGGGAGATGCCATTGCCCAGGCCGTTCTCGGTGATGCGCTCACCGATCCACATGGCCAAAGCAGTACCGGCAGCCATGGAGATACCGATCACGATATACCACAGACCGCCGTAGGAGTTGGCACGCATCGCGAAGACCAGGCCGACCGCCTGAATGAACGCCAGAACGACGGTCAGGTAGCGGGTCCACTCCTGGATCTTCTTGCGGCCCTCCGGGCCTTCCTTCGCCAGCTTCTCGAGCGCCGGAACGGCGACGGTCAGCAGCTGAAGGATAATGCTGGAGTTAATGTACGGAGTAATACCCATGGCCATGATGCTCATGCTCTGGAAAGAACCACCGGTCATCATGTTCATGAAGTCAAGGATCGAGTAATCCTTAACAGCCGCGGCAACCGTCGCGATGTCAATGCCCGGAACCGGGATGACGCACAGCAGACGGTAGAGCAGCAGCATGCCGAAGGTGTAAGTGATCTTCTTGCGGAGCTCCGGAATGCGCCAGGCACTCTTCATCTTTTCCAGCATATCAGATCACCTCGGCAGTGCCACCAACAGCCTCAATCTTCTCCTTCGCAGAGCCGGTGAACTTCACAGCCTTGACGGTCAGCTTCTTGGTCAGCTCACCGTTGCCCAGGACCTTCAGACCGTCCAGCTCCTTGCGAACGATCCTCTTCTCCTTGAGCAGCTCGACGGTGACTTCGGTGCCGTTCTCGAAGACCTCGAGGTCGGACACGTTCACAGTCGCGAACTCCTTAGCAAAGATGTTGGTAAAGCCACGCTTGGGCAGCTGGCGGGTGAGGGGCATCTGGCCGCCCTCGAAGCCCGGGCGCTTGCCGCCGCCGGAGCGGGCCTTCGCACCCTTGTGGCCCTTGCCGGACGTCTTGCCCAGGCCGGAGCCGGTGCCGCGGCCGAGACGGCGCGCGCTAGTCGTGGAGCCCTCAGCGGGCTTCAGCTCATTCAGCTTCATGGTGAATCCTCCTTAGTCGGCGATTTCGACCACGGACACCAGGTGCTTCACCTTGAAGATCATGCCGCGGATAGACGGCGTGTCTTCAAACACCTTGGTGGCGCGGATCTTGTTCAGGCCCAGAGCCTTCACAACCTTGATGTGGTTGGGCTTGCTGGAGACCGGAGACTTCACAAGAGTAACCTGTACCTTCATCGTCTCTTCCTCCTTATCAGCCGAGCAGCTCTTCGACGGTCTTGCCGCGCATCTTGGCCACTTCTTCAGCGGTGCGCAGGGAAGCCAGACCCTCGATAGTCGCCTTCACCATGTTAATCGGGTTGTTGGAGCCGTAGCTCTTGGTGCGGATGTCCTTCACGCCGCACAGCTCGAGCACCGCACGGGCCGGACCGCCGGCGATAACGCCGGTGCCTTCCGGAGCGGGCATGAGCACGACTTCGCCGGTGCCGAAGCGGCCGACGGTCTCGTGCGGGATGGAGGTGCCCTTCAGGCTGACATGCACGAGATGCTTCTTGGCATCCTCGGTCGCCTTGCGGGCAGCTTCCGGAATTTCCACGGCCTTGCCGATGCCGCAGCCAACGCGGCCCTTGCCGTCGCCGATGACGACCAGCGCAGCGAAGCGCATGTTGCGGCCGCCCTTAACGGTCTTGGAGACGCGGTTGATCGCAACCATCTTCTCCTGGAATTCGCTCGGCTCACGGCGCTCACGACGCGGGCCGCGCTCACGGCGCTCGCCGCGCTCACCGCGCTCGAACGGCTTCTTTTCCATATCCTGAGGCATTATTCGTATCCTCCCTTGACTTAGAAGTCCAGGCCCGCTTCACGGGCGCCTGCGGCGACCTCCGCCACGCGGCCAGTGTAAACATAGCCGCCGCGGTCGAAGACGACCTGCTTGATGCCAGCCTGCATAGCGCGCTCAGCGACGGTCTTGCCGACCAGCTTGGCAGCGCCCTTCTTATCCAGCTCAGCGAGCTGGCCCTTGATCTGCGGATCGAGGGTGGAGCAGGAAACCAGGGTCTTGCCGGCCACATCATCGATCACCTGAGTGTAGATGTGGTTCAGGCTGCGATACACGCACAGACGCGGCATCTCGGGCGTGCCGCTGATCTTCTTACGCACACGCTCATGACGGATCACTCGGATCTCATTACGATCACGCTTGGTGAACATTAGCGCTCACTCCCTTCTTACTTCTTACCGGTCTTGCCTTCCTTACGGCGCACGACCTCGGTATCATACTTGATGCCCTTGCCATGATACGGCTCCGGCTTGCGAACAGCACGGATCTCGGCGGCGACGTTGCCAACGCGCTGAGCGTCGATACCGCTGACCACGATGGTCGTCTGGTTCGGGGTGGCGAACGTCATGTTCTCCTCAGCCTCGAAGATGACCGGGTGGCTGTAGCCGATGGTGATGTTCAGGGTGGAACCCTTGGCCTCGGCGCGATAGCCGGTACCAACCAGGTTCAGGGTCTTGGTGAAGCCAGTGGACACGCCGGTGACCATGTTCGCAATCAGGCTGCGATACAGGCCATGGAACGCGCGGTTCTGCTTCTCGTCGTTCGGGCGGGTCACCAGAACGGTGTTGCCCTCGACCTTCACGGTGATGTTCTTGTTGACATCCTGGGTCAGCGTGCCCTTCGGGCCCTTCACGGTGACGATATTGTCATCGGAAACGGTAACCGTAACGCCGGCCGGGATGGAGATCGGAGCTCTTCCGATACGAGACATAATTCTTTCCTCCGTTTCAGCGTCGTTGATTACCAGATGTAGGCGAGCACTTCGCCGCCGACCTTCGCAGCGCGGGCCTGCTTGTCGGTCATCACACCCTTAGAGGTGGAGATGATCGCCACGCCCAGGCCGCCAAGCACCTTCGGCAGCTCCTCGCACTGCGCGTAAACGCGCAGGCCCGGCTTGCTGATGCGCTTGAGGCCAACGATGACGCTCTGCTTCTTGTCGGTGTACTTCAGGCCGATCTTGATCTGGCCGGACAGGCCGTCATCGATCAGATCGACGCTCTTGATATAGCCTTCGTCGAGCAGGATCTTCGCGATGGACTTCTTCATGTTGGAAGCCGGAACCATCACAGAGTCGTGCTTGGCGATTTGAGCATTGCGGATGCGAGTGAGCATATCTGCAATGGGATCGTTAACGAGCATTTTCGTTCCTCCTTACCAGCTGGCCTTGCGGACACCGGGAATTTCGCCCTTGTACGCCAGTTCGCGGAAACAAATGCGGCAGACGCCGTACTTGCGAAGCACGGAGTGCGGACGGCCGCACAGGCGGCAGCGGGTGTAAGCGCGAGTAGAGAACTTCGGCTCCTTCTGCTGCTTGTTGATCATACTGGTCTTAGCCATGTGATTGTCCTCCTCCTTACTTCGCGAACGGCATGCCCATCTGAGCGAGGAGTTCCTTGCACTCTTCGTCAGTGTGAGCGGTGGTCACGAAGATCATTTCCATGCCGCGGACAGTCTCAACCTTATCGTACTCGATTTCCGGGAAGAGGAGCTGCTCACGGATGCCCAGGGCATAGTTGCCGCGGCCGTCGAAGGCCTTCGCGGAAACGCCGTGGAAGTCACGGACGCGCGGGAGAGCGATGTTCATGAGCTTATCCATGAACTCGTACATACGCTCGCCACGGAGGGTCACCTTAGCGCCGACATTCATGC
>CAZACE010000223.1:3563-3862 GCA_964483255.1 uncultured Oscillospiraceae bacterium | reverse complement strand
AGGACGGCATTGTGTTTATCGATGAGATCGACAAGGTTGCCGGACGCTCGCACAACGGCCCGGACGTCAGCCGCGAGGGCGTGCAGCGCGATATTCTGCCCATCGTCGAGGGCAGCACGGTGAATACCAAGTATGGCGTGGTGAAGACCGATTACATGCTCTTCATTGCTGCCGGCGCGTTCCATGTGTCGAAGGTGACCGATCTGATTCCCGAGCTGCAGGGCCTCTTCCCGGTGCGCGTGAATCTGAGGCCGCTCACCCGCGAGGATTTCAAGAAGATTCTTTCTCAGACGGACAAT
>CAZACE010000223.1:0-3553 GCA_964483255.1 uncultured Oscillospiraceae bacterium | reverse complement strand
CCTCCGCGTGACCAACGTGGGCGGCATCAAGCTGGACAATGCGCTGACCCGCCAGTACGAGGCGCTGCTCTCTGTCGATCATGTGCATCTGCACTTTGAGGAATCCGCGCTGGATGCGCTGGCCGAGGCCGCGCAGCGCGCGAACGAAACCAAGGAAGACATCGGCGCGCGCAGGCTGCATACGCTCTTTGAGACGATGCTCGAGGAAATCTCCTTCCATGCCGGCGGCGACATGCCGGACGTCGACGTGGTGGTCAATGGCGAATATGTGCGCCAGCATCTGGGCGAAGATGGAAAAGTGATGGACATGAAGCGCTATATCTTGTAAGCGGCATACTGCCGGCGGCGTTTATATCCAGAAGAATACAGGAGGAACGGGCTATGCAGGCGATGATTATCACGGCCTATCAGGACTATGAATCGCTCAGAAGTGTGGTCAGTGCTTTGTCGCGGCGTGCGTTGTGCTTTGTTCACACGGATGTCAAGTGTCCGATTACACAGCAGCAGGTTGACGCACTGAATGAGATGCCCAATGTTCGCGCGATCAGGCGATATAAGATCAACTGGGGCAGCGTATATCACCTGCATGCGCTGATCGATCTTTGCCGCATGGCTTTGACGGATGCGCGCGTGACGCATCTGCATCTCATCTCCGCACAGGATTTTCCCTGCGTGAGCGCGGATGCATTCGAGCGCTTCTTTGAAGGCGACGAGCGTATTCACATGCAGAGCCTCGTCACGGCGGATTATCCGGAGCTTGCCCATCGCTATGAACACTTCCACTTCATGCATCTGCTCAACTATCGCGATATGAGCGAGAACGCGCAGAACTGGGTTGGCCGCATCGACCGCTGGCAGGAGAAGCTGCATATCCGCAGAAAACTCTCTGTGCCGCGCAAGGGACTTGTCTGGCTCTCGATGCCTCGCGCTGCGGCGGAGCATGCCGTGAACGCGCCCGAAAACAAGCGCCTGCTGGGAAAGCTCAAATACACCTACATTCCCGAAGAGTTTTACTTCCAGAATGCTTTCGCAGGTACGCCCTGGGAGGAGAGGATCACCGGACACGGACTGCGCTTTTCCATCTGGGATGAGCCGCAGCGTGGTTTGCCCGCGCTGCTGGAGGAGGGCGATCTTGCGGCGATCGATCAAAGCGGCTGCGTCTTCTGCCGCAAGGTGAATGCGGAAAGCGCGCTTTCTGCGGTGCTCAAAAAGCGCTGGCTGGGCGAATGAAAAATTGCAATTGACATAAAAGAAAAACCACGCTATAATCTTCATACATATGTTCTCCCCGTTGAAGAAGAGGAGTACGCGCGAATCGCCATCAGAGAGGGTCGGCCCACAGGCTGCAAGGCTGCCCGGGAAGGAAACGCGCGGAAGGTCGCTTCGGAGGGGGCGGGTGAAAGGAATCTTTCCATCAGCCTGCGCGGGCGCGCCCGATACAGCGCACAGAGGCATTCAAAGCCGTCGGTGGTTTTGGATGTAAATGAAGGTGGTACCACGCAAGCGCTCTTGCGTCCTTTGGGACGGAGCGCTTGTTTTTATTTGCCGGGGGAATACAAGGGAATCGTGCTGCGGGCACTGAACTGTATGAACCTGCAAAGTGGTTCGGAGGTAAAAAATGAACTTTGGTGCTGAGATGATGCCGGGCATCACGCTGCTGCTTGTCGGCGCGTTTCTGGGCTATTTCGCGGACAGTGTATGCAGAAACAAGAAGAATGTGCAGCCTATGCGCATGCTGGGCGTGTTTCTGGCGTTCGCCGGCGCGATTCTGGTCTTCATCGTTTGAATGCAGATTATCTTCTGATCATCAGAAAGGGAGTTTTTGATTATGGAAATGGAAAAGGTCTATAACCCGCAATCCATCGAGAATGATCTCTACAAGGAGTGGGAGGAGTCCGGCGCGTTTGTGGCGAGGCGCGTGGAAGGCAAGAAGCCCTTCACCATCGTGATGCCGCCGCCCAACATCACCGGCCAGCTGCACATGGGCCATGCGATGGACTGCACCCAGCAGGATGCGCTCATCCGCTATCACCGCATGAAGGGCGACCCGACCCTCTGGCTGCCGGGCACCGACCATGCCGCGATCGCGACCGAGGTCAAGATCGTGGAGGCGATGGCGAAGGAAGGCCTGACGAAGAAGAGCCTGGGCCGCGAGAAGTTTCTGGAGCGCGCCTGGCAGTGGAAGAAGGATTACGGCGGACGCATCGTCCATCAGCAGCGCCGCATGGGCGTCTCCTGCGACTGGAGTCGCGAGCGCTTCACCATGGACGAAGGCTGCTCCAAGGCTGTGCGCGAGATCTTCTGCCGCCTGTATGAGAAGGGTCTGATCTATCGCGGCAACCGCCTGGTCAACTGGTGCCCGATGTGCCAGAGCGCGATCTCTGACGCTGAGGTTGAGCACAAGGAGATGGACGGCAACTTCTGGCATCTGCTCTATCCGGTCAAGGAGACGGGCGAATACCTCGAGCTGGCGACCACCCGTCCGGAGACGATGCTGGGCGATACCGCCGTGGCCATCAACCCGGATGATCCGCGCTATGCGCATCTGCACGGCTGCCATGTTGTGCTGCCGCTGATCAATAAGGAAATCCCGATCGTCTGCGACGAGCATGCCGATATGGAAAAGGGCACCGGCGTGGTCAAGATCACCCCGGCGCATGACCCGAATGACTACGAGGTAGGCCAGCGCCATGATCTGCCGCTGGTTCGCGTGTTCACTTATGACGGTCACATGACCGGCGCGGAGGACAAGGCGGCCTATGATGAGATGATGGCTTCCGGCAAGGGCGGCAAGAACGAGCCGGAAGTGCTCGACTGCGGCAAGTATGCCGGTATGACCACCGAAGAGGCCCGCAAGGTCATCGTTGCGGATCTTGAGGCGCTGGGTCTGCTCAAGGAGGTCGAGCCGCTCAAGCATGAGGTTGGCGTGTGCTATCGCCACTCCAAGACCGCCATCGAGCCGATGATTTCCAAGCAGTGGTTCGTGGAGATGAAGCCTGTGACCGATCCGGCGATTGCCGCGGTCAAGGAAGGCAAGACCCAGTTTGTGCCGGAGCGTTTCACCAAGAACTACATGAACTGGATGGAAAACATCCGCGACTGGTGCATCTCCCGCCAGCTCTGGTGGGGACATCGCATCCCGGTGTGGTACTGCGATGACTGCGGCGAGATGATGGTTCTGCGTGAGGATCCGTGCTGCTGCGCCAAGTGCTCTTCCGGGAATATCCATCAGGACGAGGATGTGCTGGATACCTGGTTCTCCTCCGCGCTCTGGCCGTTCTCCACGCTCGGCTGGCCGGACAATACCGAGGATCTCAAGTACTTCTATCCGACCGACGTGCTGGTCACCGGCTATGACATCATTACCTTCTGGGTCAGCCGCATGATCACCATGGGCATCGAGGGCATGGAGGAGACGCCGTTCCATACCGTGCTCATCCATGGTCTGGTGCGCGACGCGCTGGGCCGCAAGATGTCCAAGTCCCTGGGCAACGGCGTCGATCCGCTGGAGGTTATTGATCAGTACGGCGCTGACGCGCTGCGCTTCAGCCTG
>CAZACE010000222.1:0-3904 GCA_964483255.1 uncultured Oscillospiraceae bacterium | reverse complement strand
GGCCGCAAGCAGCATACAATATTTCTTCATGAATATCCTCCTCGATTTCAGTTGCTATATAAAACGCATATATCGATGTTCAGATCATTCACATTTTACAGTATTGTGCCATCAAATTCAACCCTGTACACAAAAAAAGGATTCCCTCCTCCCTGACCGGGAAAGGGAATCCGAATAGGTTTTATTCCTGCTTTGCATCCTCGTAGCCGACCATCAGGCCGCCGACCTCCGCATAGAACAGACACAGACCCGCGCTCAGTTCAATCTGAATATCGGCCTGCGGATACTCGGCGCGGATGGTTTCCACCAGCATTTTCGCGCCCGGCAGATTCAGGTTGTGGCCGATGCGCACCTTGCCGCCGTCGTAGCCGTGCTCCTTCATCTCCCTGTAAAGGGTCTCAATGGCGCGCTTCTCGCCGCGGCATCTGTGCATCTGCTGCAGGGTGCCCACGTCGCTCGCCTTGCCGACCACCACGATGCCCAGCACGCCGGCGATCTTCGCCACAGCGGGGCTCACGCGGCCGTTGCGCGCAAGATTATCCAGAGAGCGCAGCGTGAAAAGCAGATGGGTATGCGCCATATACGCGCGGGTATCCGCCTCGATCTCCTCAAAGCGCTTTCCGGCAAGGATACCCTCACGCACCTTCTCGGCGATCAGGCGCAGCTCCGGACCGGCGGACAGGGAATCCAGCACGCAGACCTTCTTGCCCGGATTGGCGGCCATATAATCCTCCGCCGCCTGGCGCGCCGCATTGCAGCTGCCGGAGAGGTTGCTCGTGATGGCAATGGCAAACACGCAGTCCGCATCGCCGAAGGCCTCCAGCCATTCATACACATTCGGACAGGAGGTGCCGGAAGTACCCTTGTAGGCCTTGAGCTCTGCAACCATCTGTTCCAGATCCAGGTCCGGCGTATCGACATATTCCTTTTCCTTGGTGATGATCTTCAGCGGCACGCCGGCAAAGTCCACGCCATCAAACGTGCGGATATTGGAAGATGAATCGGCAACGATCTTGTACTGCATGAAATGTTCCCTCACATGATCAATCTGGTAAATACTGCGGTTATATTCTATTCTAACAAATTCCGGCATACCGCGTCAAGCGTTTTTCAAAAACTTGTTATCGGGTTTTATTGACTTTTCCCGACAGGCATTGTATAATGGCAGCGAATGGGGGGATATCCATGGATCCAAACACCAGAAGCCGGATCGCGGAGAGCATCGATGCGCTCTGCCTGCCCGCCTATCAGGAGATTCCGGATGTGGGGCTCTACCTGGAGCAGACGGCCAAATATATTTCCGATTGCCTTTCTCCGGTGCAGGACACGCCCGTAACCGGTTCGATGATCAGCAATTACGTCAAAAAGGGACTGATTGCCAAGCCCGTGCGCAAGCAGTATGGCCGCGAGCAGATCGCCCAGCTGATGTTCATCGCCGTGGCCAAGAATGTGCTCTCCATGGACGACGTTCACCTGATGCTCACCGTGCAGCGGCAAACCTATCCCAGTCAGAAGGCCTACGACTACTTCCGCACGGAGCTCAAATACGTGCTGGACTGCGTGGTCAGCCGCCAGTCCGAGCTGAGCGCGCTGGACGCAGGCGCCACCGACCAGAAGGTGATGCTGCGAAACACCATCATCGCCCTGGCCCATAAGATCTATCTGGACAAGCTCTTTGCCTCGATCCGCGAGGACATGAAGCAGCCCGCCGATAAAAGCAAATAAAGCGATGGAATGTTCCATCGCTTTTTTCTTTGCAGTTATTTCGCGCCCGTCGTCTGAACCTTCCATACGCCCAGAATGATCATCGCAGAAGCGGCAAGGGACATAAGACCAAACGGCTCATGCAGGAACACGACGCCCGCGAACATGGAGATCGCCGTCGTCAGGTTGCAAAACGCCGTCGTCCTCGCCACGGGCAGCGTGTTGCTGGCAAAATTGATCATCAGAAACGCCACGATGGACGAGAGCACGGACAGATAGAGCATGGAGAGCATGAACATGCCGTCCTGAAGCGGCGCAGTCAGCCGCGCAAAATCGCCCCGGCACTCGCAGACGGCCAGCACCGTAAAGACCACGGCCGCCACGGCCATCATCACCACCGTGCGCTCCAGCGCGGAAAACTGCGCCGACATCCTGCGGCTGAGGATATTGAACGTGACGCCCGATATCACCGCGCCAAAGAGCATCACAACGCCCAGCGGGCGGATTGCGCCCTCCGCGCTCTGCTGCAGGGTCATGAGCATCACGCCAAGGATCGACACGAGCGACCAGATCACCTGCGCGCGGCTGGGAATCTCGCGAAGCACCAGCCTGCCCGCAATGAGCGCTGCAATCGGCACAAGCGCGATGATCACGCCGGAGAACGTCGCGTTCGTCATGCTGATGCCGTAGCTCTCGCAGAGAAAATACATAACCGGCTGCACGACGCCCAGCGCCAGCAGCGGCATAAGCGGCTTGCCGCGAAGATCAAATCGCAGCCAGTGAATCTCTCCGTCCGCCGTGCGCCTGTCGCCCTTTTTGGCAGCAAAAAAGGCAATCACGAAAAGCAGCGCTGCGGCGAGAATGAAGCGGATCATCAGCATGACAAAAGGCGAGGCCACGCCCAGCGCCATGCGCGAGAACATGAAGCTGAAGCCGAATATGCTGTTGCCGATCAGCGCGGCGATCGTCGCCAGCTTTACCTGTTTTTCAGCTGTTCTTTCCACGGTATATCCTCATTTCTCAAGGCGCGGCGCACCACAAGGCGCACCGGAAGAAACATGCGGCACAGCGCCATCGCCATGATCAGATAATCAAGCGCCGCGGGCAGCACCCAGTAATCAATCGCATATTCCATCAGCACGACAACCGCCGCACATTCAATAATCGTGATCCAGCAGAGAATATCCGTCGGCTCCTTCTTCTTGTACGGCTTCTCAGCGAGAATCTTCGCATAGACGCCCATGATCGCCAAAATAGCGATCATATACAGCGCCTGCTGCGCGCCCAGAAAGCCGAGATTGATCGTCTTCTCCCGGAGGGATTCGCACAGCACCTGCGCCGCCGCCCAGAAGGAAAGCGTGAGCACAAATCGCTCGCCGGGCTTGGAGGTGCGCATATTCAGCGCATATGCCAGCGCTGCAAACGCAAAGGCCGCCTCCAACAGGAACACGGACATATGCCATGTGCCATCTGCATGCTGCACGGACAGCGGGAAAAACTGCGGTCCGATTTCAAACGCAGGGCCTGCGCCAAACTCAGCAAATACCTCCGCGCAGCGAGCCAGCGCAATCGTGAGCATGGCTGCCGGCGCAAGCGCATCGGCCAGCTCGCCCAGGGAAGCGCCCGTCTTCTTCGCCGCCAGCGCGCATGCGCCGCTGACGCCCAACACAGCGCCGCTCATGGCATAGAGCGTCGGCTCCAGGGAAAACAGCGGCCCTTTCGCACATGCGCCAAGCAGCGAAAACACCAGCGCAACCGCGCGCGCGCCAGCCAAACCAAGCACAATCGCCAGCGGCGCAAACACGCCGACCGCCCTGCGCGAAGCGCCCTCTTTGCCATAGAGCCATGCCATCATCGCAAGGCCGAGCGCGACGGCGCCCAGCAGACAAAGGCCATATTTCATATTCATCGCTTCATTCCTCCATCGAAGCGCAGGCAAACTGCGCCCGAATCATACATGGTACACTATACCGCAATCGCGAAAGCCTGTCAAATCAAAGCGCCTGACCGGAGGCTTTCCAGTCAGGTGCTTTTTGTACTTATCTGTCAGCAGAATGCGGAATACGTTGGGCTGCCGATCCGGTATCAAACCCTTTCATTGCTTCGCGCAAACAACCGATTGATCAGAGGAAGTAGCGCACGCCGGACTCGAAGATCTTCTGATCCTTGTTGCCCGGGATATTGCCCACAACATACTTGC
>CAZACE010000221.1:0-3916 GCA_964483255.1 uncultured Oscillospiraceae bacterium | reverse complement strand
CGACGGTCTGTATTATCTCTACTGCACCACCGAGGATGAGACCGGCCTTAACGGCGCATAAGGATTGATTTTCCATTTTGTCTCCATATACTGATGAATTCGCAGCCAAATTCACCATCATCAACCGGTATCGCAGCATAAATGATACCGCGCCGATGCGCCGCCTGTTTCTCAGGCGGCGCTATTGTGTTTATATGGTTTTATACTGTATTAACAAACCTCTATCGCATATTTATTGACGATTCCCATTTCCAATCCGACACAAAAATGCTATAATACATACGCTTGAAAAGGGGATTTTTCCCGTCTTCTAGCCTTTCTTTGTTAATAAAATATCTTTTCAATCTTGTACCGTCTGCATCAATAATCCTTGAGAGCAGAATACAGAAAAGGAGTGTTATCATGAGAATCACCGTTTGTATCGGCTCTTCCTGCCATGTGAAGGGTTCCCGCCAGGTTGTGCGCACGCTGCAGCAGCTCATCGCCGACAACAACCTTGCAGATAAGGTCTCCCTGGGCGGCACATTCTGCCTGAGCAACTGCCAGAAAGGCGTCTGCGTGACCGTGGACGACGTCCTCTTCTCCGTAACGCCCGAAACCACCGAGGCGTTCTTCCAGGAAAACGTGCTTGCGAAGGTGTAAACGAATATGATTATTCAGATTTGCGTCGGCTCCTCCTGCCATCTCAAGGGCTCTTCCGAAATCGTGCAGCTCCTTCAAAAAGCCGTTGAGGAGCATCATCTCGAATGCGACGTCACCCTCGCCGGAAGCTTCTGCACCGGTCAGTGCAACCGCGTGGGCGTAACCATCCAGGTCGACGACGAGACCTACACCGGCATCACCCCTCAGAGCTTCAATGAATTCCTGAACGACAAAATTCTTGCAAAACTGAAATAAAGGAGACCGTCTCCATGGCGAAGTTTCTGACCCTGAAAAAATCCAACTGTAAAAACTGCTATAAGTGCATCCGCCATTGCCCGGTAAAGTCCATCCGCTTCTCCGGCAATCAGGCGCATATCATCGATAACGAGTGCATTCTCTGCGGCCATTGCTTCGTCGCCTGTCCGCAGAATGCCAAGCAGATCGTCGACGACACCGAAAAGGTGAAGGTCATGCTGCAAAGCGGCGAACCTGTGATCGCCTCGCTTGCGCCCTCCTTCGTCGCCAATTACGACGGCGTGGGCATCGGCGCCATGCGCGAAGCGCTTCAAAAGCTGGGCTTTGCGGATGTGGAGGAAACCGCCGTCGGCGCGACGATCGTCAAGCGCGAATACGAGCGCATGATCCGGGAGGATAACAAAAACATCATCATTTCCTCCTGCTGCCACTCGGTCAATCTGCTCATCCAGAAGTATTTCCCGGTGGCGCTGCAGTATCTGGCGGACGTCATCTCCCCGATGCTGGCCCACTGTCAGGATATCAAGCGCCGCCATCCCGAGGCGAAGACCGTGTTCATCGGCCCCTGCGTCGCCAAGAAGGACGAAGCCGATCACTACGCGGGGCTTGCCGACGCCGTGATGACCTTCGAAGAGCTGACCAACTGGCTGAATAAAGAAGGCATTGAGCTCAAGAAGGAAACGGACCAGATCGAAGAAAGCCGCGCGCGCTTCTTCCCTGTGACCGGCGGCGTGCTGAGAACCATGTCCCAGGACAGCCCGGATTTCACCTATCTGGCCATCGACGGTGTGGAAAACTGCATCGAAGCGCTCCGCGACATCGAGAGCGGCAAGGTTTCTCATTGCTTCATCGAAATGAACGCATGCGCCGGCGGCTGCATCAGCGGTCCGGTTATGGAGAAATACCACAAGAACCCGGCCAAGGACTACATTGCCGTCGCCAAATACGCCGGCAAGAAGGACTTCGACGTGCCGCAGCCGGATTCCCTGCGTCTGCGCAAGAGTTTCTCTCCCATCGATCTGGAGAGCACCATGCCCAGCGAAACCGAGATCATGGGCATCCTGCGCCAGATGGGCAAATTCCGCCCGGAACAGGAGCTCAACTGCGGCTCCTGCGGCTATAACACCTGCCGCGAAAAGGCCGTTGCCATCTATCAGGGCAAGGCGGAGGCCTCCATGTGCCTGCCGTATCTCAAGGACAAGGCGGAGAGCTTCTCCGATTCCATCGTGCGCAATACGCCCAACGGCCTGATCGTGCTCAATGAGAACCTCGAGGTGCAGCAGATCAACGCCGCGGCGCGCAAGATTATGAACATTCGCGCAGCCAGCGACGTGCTGGGAGAGCCGGTCGTGCGCATCCTTGATCCGATGATCTTCATGAATGCGCTTGAATCCCGTCTGGGCATCATCGAGCAGCGCGAATATCTGGCCGAGTACAAGCGCTACGTCGAACAGACCGTCATCCATGACAAGGAAAGCCGCCTGCTGATCTGCATTATGCGCGACGTGACCCAGGAGGAACGCGAACGCGAAAAGAAGGAAAGCATCTCCCGCCAGACCATCGAGGTCGCCGACAAGGTCGTCGATAAGCAGATGCGCATCGTGCAGGAGATTGCCTCCCTGCTGGGTGAAACCGCTGCCGAAACCAAAATTGCGCTGTCCAAGCTGAAGGAGTCCATCAGGAATGAATGATCTTTGCGCGGATATCGGATACAAGAGTATCAACCATGTCGGCGAGCAGCTCTGCGGCGATCACGTCGACATTGTGGAGCAGCCGGACGGCTCCTCCGTCATCGTTCTGGCCGACGGCCTGGGCAGCGGCGTGAAGGCGAGCATTCTCTCCACGCTGACCTCCAAGATCATCTCCACGATGCTCGCGGAAGGTCTGCCGATTGAGGAATGCGTCTCCGCCATCGCCGCCACGCTGCCTGTCTGCTCGGTGCGCGGCGTCGCCTATTCCACATTCACCATCATTCACCTGCTTGACAACGAAACCGCCGAGCTCATCCAGTATGACAATCCGCAGGTTATTCTCATCCGCAATGAGCAGAATTACGAATACCCGCGAACCGAGATGAACATCGACGGCAAGAAGATCTACAAATCCGTCATCAAGCTGCAGGAGAATGACATCTTCATCGCCATGAGCGACGGCTGCCCGCATGCCGGCATCGGCATGAGCTACAACTTCGGCTGGAAGCGCGAGGACATCGCCGCCTTCATGGAGACCATGTCCGTTGCGGGCTATACCGCAAAAACGCTCTCCACCATCCTCATTGACGAGGTCAATCGCCTTTACGGCGGCAAACCCGGCGACGACGCTACCGCATGTATCGTGCGCGTGCGCAAGCGCGTGCCGATGAACATGCTCTTTGGCCCGCCGAGCAACCGCGACGACTGCAACCGCATGATGAGCCTGTTCTTCTCCAAGGCGGGCAAGCATATCGTCTGCGGCGGCACAACCTCTTCCATCGCCGCCAAGTATCTGGGCAAGCCGCTGATTCCCACGCTCTCCTTTGAGCGCAGCGATGTGCCGCCCATCGCCGAAATCGAGGGCGTGGATCTGGTGACCGAGGGCGTCATCACGGTGAACAAGGTTGTTGAATACGCGAAGGACTACCTGGAGAGCAACGCGCTCTACGAGCAGTGGAGCATGTACCGCGACGGCGCATCCCTGATTGCCCGCCTGCTCTTCGAGGAAGCCACGGACATCAATTTCTACGTCGGCAGAGCCGTCAATCCGGCGCACCAGAATCCCGATCTGCCGATTAACTTCAACATCAAAATGAACCTGGTCGAGGAACTGAGCGGCTGCCTGAGGAAAATGGGCAAGCGCATCAAGGTGAGCTATTTTTAAGGAGTAACATCCATGAGAAAATTCGACACGAAGGTACAATACCTCAAATATAAGGTGCTGCGCGAGGTTGCGCGTGATGCCTGGAACGGCACGCTGCTGGAAAATATCCTGAATATTCCCAAGATCATCGCGCCGGGCAAGGAACCGACCATGCGCTGCTGCG
>CAZACE010000220.1:0-3935 GCA_964483255.1 uncultured Oscillospiraceae bacterium | reverse complement strand
CGCCTGCGTCATGGAGCGCAGATCGGTCGCGTACTTGAACATTTCAGCCTGCGGCACTTCGGCGATGATCAGCTGCTTGCCGTCCACCGGCTCCATGCCCAGGATGCGGCCGCGGCGCTTGTTCATGTCGCCCATGATATCGCCCATGTACTCGTCCGGCACGGTGACTTCCACATGCATGATCGGCTCGAGGAGGACCGGAGAAGCGTTGATGCACTGCTTGTACGCGATGCGCGCAGCGGTCTTGAACGCCATTTCGGAAGAGTCAACCGGATGGTAGGAACCATCGTAGAGCTTAGCATGCAGACCCGTCATCGGGAAGCCAGCCAGAACGCCCTTGACGAGGTTATCACGCAGACCCTTCTCAACGGACGGGATAAAGTTGCGCGGAACCGCGCCGCCGACGACGGCATCTTCGAACTCGAACTCAACGCCCGGCTCGGCCGGAGAGAACTCGACCCAGATATCGCCGAACTGGCCGTGACCGCCGGACTGCTTCTTGTGGCGGCCCTGAACCTTGATGGTCTTGCGGATGGACTCGCGATAGGCAATCTTGGGATCCTTGAAGACGGCGTCAGCGCCAAACTTGGCGAGCAGCTTCTGGCGGATGATTTCCAGCTCCAGTTCGCCCTGGCCGCTGATGAGGGTCTCGGTGGTCATCGGATCCTTGGCGACGACGACGTCCGGCATTTCTTCAACCAGACGGGCCAGACCGGAGAAGACCTTATCTTCCTCGCCCGCCTTCTTCGCATAGACAGCCATGGAAATCTGCGGCGCCGGGAACTCGATAGAGTCGTACTGAACGACCTTGCCGATTTCGCACAGGCTGTCGCCGGTGGAGGTATACTGCAGCTTGGAGAGCGCACCGATGTCGCCCGCGCACAGCATGCCGACCGGAATCTGCTTCTTGCCGCGGATCATGAACAGGCCGGCAGCCTTCTCGGGCTTATCGGCATTGGCGTTGTAGAGCGCGGTGGCCGGGGTCAGCACGCCGGAGATCACCTTGATCAGGGACAGCTTGCCAACGAACGGGTCGGCGATGGTCTTGAAGACCTGCGCCGTGAAGCTCTCGGACATGTCCGCATGGCGGATATGCATGGACTTGGTCTTCGGGTTGATGCCATGGTAGGTATGCTCCATCGGGGAGGGCATGTACATCGCCAGCTCGTAGAGCAGCGGACGCACGCCGATGCCATTGATGGAGGAAACCGGAACGACAGGCACGATGGAGCCCTCGTAGATGCCGGCGGACAGGCCGCGCAGCATGTCTTCATCGGAGAGACGGCCTTCGTCAAAGAACTTCTCCATCAGATCCTCGCTGGTGGAGGCGGCAGCCTCGTGGCAGGCCTCGATGGCCTCTTCAACGAGCGCTTCCATGTCGGCCGGAATCGGCACTTCCTTGCGGTCCTTGCCGGCGCCCATGAAGGCCTTGCCGGTCAGAACGTCCACAACGCCCTTGAAATTGACGCCTTCGCCAATGGGCAGGACGGTCGGGATGATGCAGTGGCCATAGGTGGCGCGCAGATCATCCAGCACCTTGCGGTAATCAATATGCTCGCGATCGACCTGAGTCACGACGATCATACGGGCCACGCCGCGCTTGCCGCTCGCGTTCCATGCTTTTTCAAAGCCGGTGGACAGGCCGGTCACAGCGCTCATGACAAGCGCGGCGCCTTCCACAGCAGCCAGCGGGCCAGGCATTTCGCCCGCGAAATCGAAGTAGCCGGGGACGTCGATGATGTTGAGCTTCTTGCCGTGGATTTCAATGGGCGCCACGGACGCACTGATGGAGATATGGCGCTTGATCTCTTCCGGATCCCAGTCGCTGACAGTATTGCCATCTTCGACACGGCCCTGGCGATCGATGACGCCGGCTGCGTAGAGCATCGACTCGACCAAAGTGGTCTTGCCCTCAGAGCCGTGTCCCAATACCGCGATGTTGCGAATATCCTTTACCATGTAGTCCTTCATATAAGTTGCGCCTCCTTGCAGCCGCCACACTGGCGGCGATATTGTGAATGATTTGACAGCAGGATACACGTCTTCCGCCGCCATCTGACAACCATTATATCAGATTGAATGAAAATTGAAAAGCGGTTTTGTCGATTTTTCTTCGTCACAGATGTGTATTTTGCATTAAATCCATGAATAACACGCAACAAATTCACCGTTTACCCTTTATTTTGACGTTCTTCGGCTCAAAGCGCACAATTTCCTGCAAAGAAAAAGCCCCTTCCATCAAGGAAGAGGCCGTGTATCCTGGAGAAATTTATCCCTCGAACGGGAAGGAAAAGCCATTCTGGCGGCGGATTTCGTCCATGATCGCCATAACCGCCACGGACTGCTCCGGCGTGATCATGTCGCTTTGCACCCTGCCTTCGCGCACGCAGCGCATCGCCTCACGGATCTCATACTCAAAGCCGTTGATCTCAAAGGGCCGCGAAATCTCATAAGGCGCTTTGCCGTCCACGCAGACAGTGACCTTCTGCGGATTCTTGAAATCCGGGATATCGATATGGCCCTTCGTGCCGTATACGCCGCCGAACAGCGGCATATTCGCACCGATTGCCGTGGTCAGCTGAGCAACGGCATCGCCCTTTCGCAGCATGATGGCGTCGATGGCGTCCGTACCCACGCCGTTCATGATCAGACTGCTCCTGATCTCATCGAATTCATAGCCCAGCATCATGCAGGCAAAGCCGATGGCATACACGCCGATATCCAGCAGCGTGCCGCCGGCCATGGCCGGATCAAACTTGCGCGCCTCGCGCGCGGTGGTATAGCCGTACTGCGCAGTCACCGCACGGATTTCGCCAATTTCGCCGGATGCGATCACCCGCTCCACCTCGCGATAGACCGGACAGAGCTTCGTCCAGAAGGCTTCCATGACGAACACGCCCTTTTCGTGGGCAAGCGCGAATATCTCTTTGGCCTGCTGCGCGTCCGTGGTGAAGCTCTTCTCGCACAGCACATGCTTGCCATGTGAAATCATCAGCTTCATGCCTTCGTAATGCGCATTGTGCGGCGTGCCGATATAGACGATATCCACATCCGGATCCTTAGCCAGCGCCAGCACGCTGTCATGGCGCACCGGGATGCCGTACTGATCGGCAAAGGCGTCCGCACTTTCCTGACTGCGTGAGGCTACTGCATGGATACAGACATCGTTCATCTTTTTTGCGGTTTCCGCAAAGTTTCTGGCGATCACGCCGGTGGAAAGAATCCCCCACTTCATGTTTTTTTCTCCTTTACTTCTGTTCTTTCATTGCCTCGCGTCGGCGCTTTGCCCACTTATGCTCGCTGTGCGCCTCCTTCCACAGCGGCGGATAGAGCAGCATGAGCATCGGGAACACCTCAAGGCGACCCGCCAGCATGTCGAAGATCAGCACGGCTTTTGACAGATCGCTGAGAAAACCGAAACTGCATGTCGGGCCGACGAGGTTCAAACCCGGACCGATGTTATTGAATGTCGCTGCAACCGCCGTAAACGTGCTGGTCAAATCCATGTTTTCAAGCGAAATCACCAGCATGGAAACCGTGAAGATAAAAAACACGCCCATGAAATACACAAAGATCGCCCGGAGCGTGCTTTCCTCCACGTCCTTATCCTCAAAGCGCACCTTGCGCACGCCGCGCGGATGCAGAACAGAGCCGACATAGCTTGCCATTGCCTTGGCGCTCATTACCCAGCGGGATACCTTCAGACCGCCGCCCGTGCTGCCTGCGCAGGCGCCGATAAACATCAGAAGCACCAGAATGAGCTTGGAAAAGGACGGCCAGAGATCAAAATTCACCGTGGAAAATCCGGTTGTGGTGATGATGGTCGCCACCTGGAAGGCCGCCGTGCGCAGGGTGTATTCCACCGTATGTGCCGAATCGTGGATATTGGCAAAGATCAGCAGCGTCGCCATCGCGAAGATCTCCAGATACCAGAG
>CAZACE010000219.1:0-3946 GCA_964483255.1 uncultured Oscillospiraceae bacterium | reverse complement strand
TCCTTTTGGACTCTGGTTCCACCATTTCTCAGATGGAACAAGGATGTGCCAGTTACGTATATTAGCACAGGATCTTATAAAAATCAAGCATATTTTTGCTTTTTTTTGAATTTATTTTTCATCTCTGAAAATGCAGAGAAATCCTCGCTTTTTTTAGAAAATACTTGACGAAAAGAGGATATCACGGTATAATCTTGCGGATACTTTTTCAAGTGAATCAACGTCTATTGTATATAAAGGAAGAAATACCATGTTTGTAGATCAGGTTAAAATCACCGCGAAGGCCGGAGACGGCGGCAACGGCGCGGTTTCCTTCCATCGTGAGAAGTTCGTGCAGAACGGCGGTCCGGACGGCGGCGACGGCGGCAACGGCGGCAGCGTTATTCTCCTGGCGGATGAGAACATGCATACCCTGATGGATTTCCGCTTCAAGCGCAAGTATACCGCCGAAAGTGGTCTCCATGGAGCAGCCATGCTCTGCCGCGGCAAGAGCGGTCAGGATCTCATCATCAAGGTTCCGGTGGGCACCACCGTGCGCGATACCAAGGATGGCCGCCTCTGGGCGGACATGCATACCGCCGGCCAGCGCCACGTGCTGCTCAGGGGCGGAAAGGGCGGCTGGGGCAATGCGCATTTTGCGACCCCGACCCGTCAGGCGCCGAACTTCGCCAAGCCGGGTCAGAAATGCGACGTTGTCGAGTTTGAGCTGGAGCTCAAGTCTATCGCGGACGTCGGCCTGGTTGGCTATCCGAATGTCGGCAAGTCCACCATCCTCTCCGTGGTGACGGCGGCCAAGCCGAAGATCGCCAATTATCACTTCACGACCCTTGCGCCGAATCTGGGCATCTGCCGCCAGTACGGCATGGACTTCGTTATGGCCGATATTCCGGGCCTTGTCGAGGGCGCGAGCGAGGGCGTGGGTCTGGGCATTCAGTTCCTGCGCCATGTCGAGCGCACCCGTCTGCTGGTGCATGTTGTCGATATCGCGGGCAGCGAAGGCCGCGATCCGATCGAGGATTTTGAGCACATCTGCGACGAACTGGTCGGTTACGGCGATCTGGCGGAGCGTCCGCAGATCGTCGCGGCGAACAAGATGGATCTGCCGGGCGCGGACGAGAATCTGGAGCGCCTGCGCCGCCACCTGCGCGGCACGGACATTGAGGTCTATCCGGTGTCTGCGGCGACCCGCAAGGGCTTTGACGAGCTGATGGGCGCGATCGTGCGCATTCTGCCGACCCTGCCGGACACCCTCGTCTTCGAGGAGGAGCCGGAAGTCATCCATGAGGAAGAGGCGCCGTTCACCATCCACAAGGAAGCCAACGACTACTATGTTGTCGAGGGCAAGGCTATGGAGCAGCTTATTGGTTCTATCAACTTCTCCGACAACCAGTCTGTCAATTACTTCCATCGTGCGCTGCGCAGCCGCGGCGTGATCGATGCGCTGCGCGAGGCCGGCGCGAAGGAAGGAGACACCGTCGCAATCTGCGACATGGAGTTCGACTTCGTGGAGTAACCAGCGTTCCGCTGGACCATGTGACCCTTCGGGCTTGCTTCTAAGGGGATCGTTCGCGCAGAGAGCGCTCCGATCCCTTGCTTGGAAGTCGAAATGGCTCTGCTGGTGCTAAAGCCGTTTTCTTCGGCCGGAGGGGTCTCGAAAACTACTATACTATATAATCTACATTCGCTTCTTTGTGACCGAAGGTTTCCAAAGGGCAATCGGAAAGCCCTTTGGTGGGGTTCGGGGCAAAGCACCGAGAAAGGAATCATACAATGACGAGCAAACAGCGCGCGTATCTGCGCGGATTGGCCAATACCATGGAGCCCATCATTCATGTGGGCAAGGATGGCGTGAACGAGAATATGATCAAGCAGCTCAGCGACGCCCTTGAGGCGCGCGAGCTGATCAAGGGCACTGTTCTTCAGAACTGTCCGCTTTCTGCCCGCGAGGCGATCGCCGAGCTGTGCGAGGGTGCGAATGCCGAACCGGTGCAGTGCATCGGCAACCGCTTCGTGATCTATCGCGCCCGCGAGGAAGATCCGAAGATTCAGCTTCCGTAAGCTGAAAATAACCAAGAATACGCAGTGCATTTCCTGATGATGTGCACTGCTTTTCTTTTTTGGAAACCGTGTGATATAATCAATGCAAAGACAGGAGGGAATAGTGTGACGCCAAAGGAGAGAAAAGCCCGGGCGGAGAGAATCCTGCATGAACTGGGTCTTTATGACCGCCTTGCCGAAATCGGAAAGCCGCATGTGATCGGCAGCTGCCGCATGGATATGATGGCGTGGAACGATCTGGATATCGACGTCGAAAACTCCAAGATGTCCAAAGAGAAGCTCTACGAGCTGACGGCCTATATCCTCAAAACCTTCTCGCCCTCCTGGTATGAAGCCAAGGAAGAGATCAATGACGAAGGAAAAACCGTCTGGTTCCATGGCTTCGAGGCCGTGATTGACGGAGAACTCTGGAACTTCGATCTCTGGTTCTTTGATCAGGAAACCATCCAAAAGGCAGAAGCCTACTGCGACCGGATCGCTGCGCAGGCGAATGAGAAGCCCGGCGGTCGGGAGGCCATCATGCGCATCAAGCAAGAGCTGATCGAGCGTGATCTTTACGGCTTTGAAAAATATGCCAGCATGGACGTCTACCGCGCCGTGCTCGAGCAGAATATAAAGTCCACCGAAGAACTGCTTGCCAATTACGTCAAACAGGAAAACAGGATATCATAAAAGGACTCCGGATCGCAATCCGGAGTCCTTTAACTATGCAGCTTTAAACAAGCGCGAAGCGAAGAAGGGTGCAGGGACGATGTCCCTGCCGGGTGCGGGCAGAGCCCGCCATTCCCCCTCGTCTCTTAGTATTCGGCCAGCAGGCTGGTGTAGTACTCCTGCTTCTCTTCCTCGGAGGAGCAGTTGCACAGATACATCATGTCGGCCATCGCGCCGGAGAGCGCCTTCGGCACGCGCTGGGCCATCTTGATGCGGGAGCCGTACTTGGCCATGATCGCGTTGTGATCCATGACGAAGTTCTTGCCGTCGCGGCGACCGCAGTAGCAGCAGAAGAAGTGCTCTGCGCCCTCGTCCTTCACGGTGCGGGTGTTGAAGGCAACCATGTCCGCCCAGATCTTGTAAACGTCGCAGGAGTTGGCGAAGTTGAACATATCCGCGCTCCAGCCGCCGGACGGACGCATGTTGACCTCAAGGCCCAGGATGTCGCCCTTCTTGCCCAGCGCCGGCTGATCGTCGTTGAGGACGAAGAACTCGAGATGGACGAAGCGGCTCTTGACGCCGAAGGCCTCGACGGTCTTGCGGCCGACCTCGCGCATGCCTTCCGGCAAGGTCTTCTCGATGTAGTAGCAGGAGTTGCCGTTGGTGTTGACGGTGTCCATGATGGAATCCATGGTCACGTTGCCGGTCTCAAAGAGCGGCTGGCCGTTGGCGTCGATAACGGCGTCGTAGGTATGCACGGTACCGTTGACGAACTCCTCCATGATGTAGAGAACATCCGCTTCCTTGGTGGCAAAGAAGTAGTTGAGCTGATCGTCATTCTTGAGCTTGTAGGTGCTGGACGCGCCCACGCCGTTGTCCGGCTTGACGATGACCGGGTAGCCGACCTCAGCGATGAAGTCCTTGCAGCCCTGATAATCGTGCACCAGATGATAGCGGGCGGTCTTGATGCCGGCCTTGGCGTAATAGGCCTTCATCTTGGACTTGTACTTGACAGCGTCCATGTCGCTGGCCTGGAAGCCGGTGGTGATGTTGAAGGCGGTACGCAGGGAGGCGTCCTTCTCCAGCCAGTACTCGTTGTTGCTCTCCAGCCAGTCGATCTTGCCGTGCTTGTAGGTCAGGAACGCAACAGCGCGGAAAACCTCGTCGTAGTTCTCCAGGGAGGAGACCTTGTAGTACTCATTCAGAGAGCCCTTCAGCTCCGGCATCAGCTCGTCAT
>CAZACE010000218.1:0-3957 GCA_964483255.1 uncultured Oscillospiraceae bacterium | reverse complement strand
GCCTGAGCGGCACGCCCATCTACAACAAGGGCGCGGAAATCTGGAATGTGATCAATATCCTGGATTTTCACTGTCTGGGCGATTGGGAGAGCTTTACGCGCGAATGGTGTGATGGATATGGCAATCATCTCGTTCGGGATCCGGCGCTGCTGGGTGCGCATTTGAAGCGTGAGGGCCTTATTCTGCGCAGAACGAAGCAGGAGGTGCTCTCCGAACTTCCGCCCAAGCGCAAGCTGGTGCAGGAGATTGACGCGGACGATAAGGTTTACCGCGAGCTCATGCGTCCGGTGATGGAGATGCTGGGCAGCCTGCGGGAGCTGCATCCGGACGCCAGGGAGCGCACGCTGCTGGAGGAACGCATCAGCGCCGGAGAGCGCCAGGCGACGGGCGTCGCAAAGGCGCCGTTTGTTGCGGCGTTTGTTCGTGCGCTGCTGGACAGCGACGAGAAGGTGCTGCTCTTTGCGCATCATCACGCCGTCATGGATATATATAAGAAGGAATTGGCAAGCTACAAGCCCGTATTTATCACAGGACGGGAGAGCACAGCGCAGAAGGATCTGTCCGTGGCGAAGTTCATGGAGGGCGCGACGAACCTGTGCGTGATCTCGCTGCGCTCGGCAGCGGGTCTGAATTTGCAGCGGGCGAGCTGCGTGGTCTTTGGTGAGCTGGACTGGTCGCCTGCGGTGCATTCCCAGGCGGAGGACCGCGCGCACAGAATGGGTCAGCAGGACTCCATACTCTGTTATTATCTGGTTGCGCCGCAGGGCTCGGATCGCGACATGCAGGATGCGCTGGGGCTCAAGGTGAGCCAGTTCGTGCAGCTGATGGGCGACAAGGCGCCGGATATGAACGATGTGCAGCATGCGCAGCGGGCGGCAAAGAAGCATATCGAGCGGATGCTGGAAAGAATGAAATAACGAGCCGGCGAAGAGATTCGCCGGTTTTTTGAAATCATTTGAATTTGATTTCAAAAAACACGCCCTCAAATCGTCTAAGCATATAGGAGGTGAGAAGCAGATGGACATTGTCAAGGATCCGGACAATGAGAGAAAAGCAAGGCTGTGCGCGCTCATGGAGCGATACGAAAGAGATCTGCTTCGGATGTGCTGCGTGTATTTGAGGGACGCCGCTATGGCGGAGGACGCCGTGCAGGAGAGCTTCATCAAGGCGTATAAGGCGATGGACACTTTCAGGGGCGAGAGCAGCGAAAAGACATGGCTGTACAGCATCGCGATGAATGTCTGCCGGGACATGCGCCGCCTGGCGTGGTATCGCTATGTGGACAGGCGGATCGATTTTGAGAGCCTGCCCGCGGCGGTCGCCCCGGCGAGCGAGGTGAGCATCGCCCTGATGACCGAGGTGATGCGCCTGCCCCGCAAATACATGGAGGCCGTCTGGCTGCATTACTATGAAGACATGAATCTCAGAGAAATCGGACAGCTCCTGGGCGTGACGCCCTCTGCCGTCGGCCACAGGCTTGAAAAGGCGAAGCGCATGCTCAGGAGCGCTCTGGAAGGAGATGAGGATGCATGACAAGTGACGATAGATTCAGGCTGCGGCTGAAGGCGGCCGCGGCGGAGTGCCTTTCCGGCGTGGAAAATATGCCGTCACAAAGAAGCGCGGTGCTCGCCCGGCTTGATGAAAAGCGCGCGCCGGGGAAAAGGGTTTCCTTCACGCTGGTCTTCGCAATTGTGATGATCATGGCGCTTGCGGGCGCGGCTGCGGCGGGCCTTGGCCTGTTCGGGCGGCTGCTTGCGCAGAAGGAGAACGAAACCAGCTATGAAAGGCTGGCGCTGCTGGAGGAAGCCGCACAGCAGACCGTGCAGGATGGCGCTGTGGCCGTGCTGCATGGAGAAACCTATGACGTGACAGTGGATCAGGCGTACTGCGACGGCAGGAAACTCTACTATTCCTATACGATCAAAACAAGCGGCGAATACCTGAAAACCGTCGAGGCCATGCCCGAAGGCCTGGGCGAATGGGACGAGGCGTATCCCGGCATGCGCTTTGAGGATGTGCTCAGCACCCATATGGGCGAGGCGGCGGATGCGCAGGTTGCCAACTGGCTGGGCAGCCGCGACGGGGCGTATGTGATCGTGAACCATACCTATGTCGGCGACGGCGCAGAGCTGGCGGATGGAACGTATCTCACGCCCGTGGACAGCGGCACGATGCAGCTGGACGAGCAGACGCAGGCGGCGTATTACGAGGTTGCGCTGCCCGAGGGCTACGCCGCAGGGGAAAGCATCGAGTTTGTGCTCAGCATCCTGACGACCGCGAAGGTATTTTATCAGGACGAGACGGGCGTGTACGCCGCGACCCGTTATCAGCCGGATGCGCTGGTGCGCATGCCGGTGAGCGTCCCCGTGACGGGCAGGCTGATGCGCATGACGGGCGAGGGAACGGCAGACGGCTATCCGGCAAGCGCAGAGGTTTTTGTTTCCGACGTGGATGTGTCCGGCGTGGTGACGATTGACGCGCCCGAGAATTACAGCCCGGAGAGCTATGTGCTCATGTCCGGCGGCGCAGAGTATCCCAACATCGACGGCTACGTGACCCGCGAAGGGAATACGCACAAGGTGCATATGCGCTTTGACCTGCCGGTAAGCACGCAGGACATGAGGCTCGTTCCTGTGGACAGGAGCTATATCCATGAGACCATCGAACTGAAAGGGGAATAACAGATGAAGAATTTGTTTTGCACGTTGCTGGCGATTGCGATGCTGCTGGGCTGCATGCCCGGCGCGCTGGCGCAGGATATGGTTTCCATCGCGGAGCTCTACGATCAGGCGCAGGCGATGGGCGGCTGGTGGAAGGAAACGTTTGACACGCCCAACGGACAGGTGACGGTGGATGCGCCGATCATCGTGCCGGATGTGGATGCGATGCCGGTTTTGACCCTTGAAAGTGCGAAAATCAGCGAGGAATTATTCAACCAGATTTCATCTGGAAAGAAATACGGCGGAAAAAATGAGATCCAGTATGAGACAGAACTGAATGGTGAACTCATCGGTTTCTCTTTAGGAAGAGAGAATGACGATGCCTTTGGAGAGAAAACAGGGCTCATGGGATATGACGCGGTTAAAGGGCAGTTCTTGTTCCACGGCAAATTCCTGAATAGCCGTGATAGCGGAAAATGGAAAGGCACAATGCCCAGAGAGGGATATTATCCTTGGGAACTTGATTTCGATGCTGTCAACGTGCGCAAAAACAATATCACGGTGAACAAGGCGATGCAGCTTTGGTATGAGGATATCGCACTGTGTTTCCCCGATGAGGAATTTACGATTCGTCCGACGAGGATTGTACTGCGAGGCTCTACGCTGAATCCGAACGCGAAATCAAAGGACAAGCGGGATGGTTTGATTGTGATCGAGAGTGTGGAGCAGCTTATCGGTGGTATTCCGATCATGGGTTCGATTTGGGAGAAAGGCATTGCCGGCAGAATCCCTAAAAACGTAAAGGAAAGGATGGAAGACGAGCAGAAAGACAGAGAGACGTTCCCGTATCAGAAGGGCTGCCACAGCGTACTTGGCGGCGGTTTCTACGGGACGTTTATGAACGAGGATACCTACCGTACAAGCAGCAATCTGGCGCGAGTGCGCACGATGGAGTATGAGGATATTCCGCTGGCTTCTCTTGAAAGTGTGCTTGAAAGTGTCCGGAAAAAGATCGAGGTGGGCAACATTGTCGGGATTGATTCCATCAAGCTGGGTTATATTCTCTATTCTAATCCGGATATGACAGACTACGCATGGGCGATTCCGCGCTGGATTGCCGAGGTTAGGTATCTGACGGATCAAAACAGAGACGAGTATATGATGAAGCAGATGCTTGATCCCGATGAAGAACTTGTGAAATGGGAGAACAACTATCAAGCACAAGTGCCTGTAGATGCACAGACAGGCGAATTGATCGTCTTTACCATCGGCACTGCTGAAACACTGTCCGTGCCGG
>CAZACE010000217.1:0-3966 GCA_964483255.1 uncultured Oscillospiraceae bacterium | reverse complement strand
GTCGGCGAGGTTGCCTTTGGCAACATGTTCTTTGAGCGCTACATTGCCTCTGGTAGTGCGGTGCAGAACGCCGTGATGACCGGCCGTATTGCAGGTGAGCATGCCGCCTCTGAGATTGCCAAGTAAATAGTGTTCTCTTAGATTCTTTCTTCTATCCCGCGGGGCATGAGCTCTGCGGGATTTTTATTACGCTAAAGCTCCATCAAAACGCCGCATCCGGTATTGATTGGATGCGGCGTTTTCGCGTGTTTGCATGCGCTGCACTTTGTTATAGGATGACCGATTCTGCAGCGGGTTCGGTTTTTTGAATATTGCTTTTGAAAATCTCCACCAGCTGGATGGCCAGCGGGGAAAGCTGGCTGCCGCGCTTGCAGGCGACAGCGTAGGGGCGAAGCGCGTCATGGCCGAGAAGCCGGTAATACTGTGGGCTGTTTTCTCCGGAAAGGCGGTTGAGCAGAACGTCGGGCACGAATCCCACGCCCATGCCGCTGGCAACAAGCATGGAAACGGTGTCCCAGTTGAGCGTTTCGTAGACAACATGCGGCTCAAAGCCGGCCCTTGCACAGAGCTGGACGGACATTTCGTTAAACTTCTGAATGGATTTGAGCGCGATGAACGGCTCGTTGGCCAGGTATTTGAGATCGATGTACGGCAGGCCGGGGGAGGGTGTGGCGTGCGCGCAGACAGGGCTGCTCTTGGGCACGGCGAGCAGAATCTCCTCAACGTGGACAACTTCATAGGAAAGACGCGGATTTTGCGGATGCAGCGGAACAAAGCAGAAATCCAGCGTGCCGTCGATCACCTGCTGCTCAAGCACGACGGAGATTTCTTCCGTGATCTCCAGGCGCACGGAAGGAAAGTGATGACGGAAATACGGCAGGATCGCAGGGAGATAGTATTTGCTGTAAAAAGGCGAAATGCCCAGGCGGATGGTCTCGCTTCGTGCGGCGGAAAGACCGGATATGCGCGTTTTGAGCTCGTCTCGCTTGAGCAGCAGTTCGCGTCCCTCGCGCACAAGCAGCTCTCCCGCTGCCGTCAGGCGCAGCGAATGCGTATCCCGGGTAAAGAATTCTACGCCCAGATCGTGCTCCGCCTTGGCGATCGCCTGCGAAAGAGCGGGCTGGCTGATGAAAAGATTCTGTGCCGCGCGGGAAAAACTGCCTGCTTCGTGGACGGCGATGACGTATTCGATGGTCTTGAAGGTCATGCAATCACCTTGATATAAGATTTAATTATAAACCTATTGTATGACAATATTGGACTTTTGGCAAGAACCATGTTTTAATTGAGGTATAAGGAACGTGAACGATTGGGTGTTTTGTCTAATATTGAGGAATATTACGTTTGTTAAGAAGAAGTTAAGGGATGGAGAGAAATAAGTAAAACTTGTAACCGATGCCCAAGGGCATTGAAATATTGAAAGGGGTTTTTGTCATGAAAAAACGTCTCGTCGCAATGCTGCTCGCAGTGCTCATGCTGACCTGTGCCTTCGTGCAGGCTGCCAGCGCGACCACGTACCTGACCATGGCGGCTGTTGCGTCCAGCTCCGGTCTGTTCCCGTACGTGGTTTCCATCGGCAAGGTGCTCAACACCCATTGCCCGGAGTATAACGTCACCGTCTCCGAGTCCGGCGGCAACGTCGATAACACCAAGCGCCTGCGTGCGGGCGAGGTGAAGATCGCCAACTCCATCTCCAATACCGACTATGAGTCCTATACCGGCACCGGCTCCACCTTCGCCGGCAACCCGTACGAGGATTTCCGTATCCTGTGGTACTATGAGAAGTCCCCGATCCAGATCTGCGTTGCCGCCGATTCCGGCATCGAGAGCATCTGGGATCTGGAAGGCAAGCCGTTTAACCCGGGCGGCACCGGCACGGCTGCTTCCGTCGTTATCCATGCTGCGTTTGACGCGCTGGGCATCAAGCCGGATTACTTCGAGGCCGGCCAGGCTGACGCGGCCGATGCATATGCCAACCGCCAGATCGTCGGCGCCGTCAAGACAGGCCCGACCCCGGACAGCTATGTCATGCAGCTCAACGCTTCCCGTCCGGTGAAGATCCTCGACATCTCTGACGAAGATATGGCGAAGATCCTCGAGGCCATTCCGGCCTGTAAGTCTGCCGTTGTCGCTCCGGGCTCCTATGAGTTCAACCCGGATTACAGCGCGCAGTGCATCTCCACCTACCAGGGCATTCAGGTCTCCATGGACTTCAGCCAGGAGGAAGGCTACAAGTTCTTCAAGGCCATGTGGGAAGACGGCAAGGAAATCTGGCAGAATGCCTATCCGGTCGGCGCGAACAACGACGTCCCGGCGATGACTCTGCAGGCCGCCGCGACCCCGCTGCATGCCGGTACTGTTCAGTATCTGGTTGAAAAGGGCTATGAGGTCCCGGCTCACCTGATTCCGGCCGAGTACGTTCCGGTTCAGTAAGCAGCAGCTTATCTGATCGTTGGCATTCGGGAAATGGAATTCCTGAATCATTCAGTTTGATCTCCCTTCGAAGCGCCGCCTTCGCCTGAACCTGAGATGGCGGAAGCGGCGCTTTCTTTCGTTCTGATTAAGATTTTTAAATCGCATTCTCTCGATTGAAAGGAAGTGTTTCCGTGAGGAAACTGACTGGTTTCTGGGATAAGGTGGTCAAGGTGCTTTCCTTCGCCCTGATCATCTTCCAGCTCTATACCACGTGGCGCGGACCGTATTCCGATATTATCCAGCGCAGCGTGCATCTGTCTTTTGTTCTTACGCTGGTGTTCCTGCTCAAGCCGGCTTTTAAGCATAAGGATGGCCGCGAGGAGACGAAGGTTCCGTGGTATGACGTGATCTTCTCCATCATCTCTCTGGCCAGCTGCTGGTATCTGGTCTATATCGCGGATGATATTCTCTATGATCCGCTCAAGTGGGTCTCCTGGTTTGATACGTTCTCTGCCGTGGCGCTGGTGATTCTCGTCCTTGAGGCGAGCCGCCGTTCTGTCGGCTGGACGTTCCCTGTTCTGGGCGCTGCGTTCCTGTTCTATACGTTCCAGGGCGAGCTGTTCCCGGGCATCTGGGGTCACCAGAATTTCTCGTTCAATCTCACTTTCCAGACCTTCTATCATAACACCCGCGGTATCTGGGGCACGATGCTGGGTCTGTCTGCCACGATGCTGGCGATGTTCGGCATCTTCGGCGCGATCCTCTCCGGCACCGGCGGCGCGGAAACCTTCATTAAGATGGGTCAGCGCTTTACGGGCCGCTTCACCGGCGGCACCGGCAAGGTTGCGGTTGTGGCGTCCTCCCTGTTTGGCATGATCTCCGGCAGCGCCATCGGCAACGTCGTGGCGACCGGCGTGTTCACCATCCCGGCGATGAAGAAGGCTGGCTATTCCAATGAATGGGCGGCAACGGTCGAGGCGGTCGCTTCCACCGGCGGTCAGATCATGCCGCCGATCATGGGCGCTGCGGCGTTCATCATGGCGCAGCTCATCGGCGTCAGCTATATCAACATCGCAAAGGCTGCGATCGTCTCTGCGCTGCTGTATTATCTCAGTGCGTTCCTGGCGATCCATATGGTATCCGTCCGCGACGGCATCAAGGGCAGCGATGAGAAGCCGGAAATCGCCCTGGGCGAGTATCTGGTTATCCTCGTGCCGCTGGCGATCTTCCTCGTCTTCCTGTTCATGGGCTATACCGTGCTCATCGGCGCCTTCTATGCGACCATCGGCGCGCTGGTTGTTTATATCCTGCGCTTCGCGGTCACGACGAAGGATGTCAAGGTTGTCACCAAGAACACCGGTAAGGTTTGCTACAACACCGTCATGGGCGGCATGAAGAGCATCGTGGAGATGTGCGGCATTCTGGCCGGCTCTCAGATCACGGTGTCCCTCATCAACTTGACGGGCTTTGGCGTCAAGCTGTCCGACGTCATCGTTTCCATCGGTCAGGGCAATATGTTCCTGTGCCTGATCTGCTCGATGATCGTCTGCA
>CAZACE010000216.1:0-3972 GCA_964483255.1 uncultured Oscillospiraceae bacterium | reverse complement strand
CCAACCCGCGAGCTTGGCGCTCATGGTGGTCTTACCGGCGCCCTGCAGGCCGCAGAGCATGAACACCGTCACCGGGGAAGAACTGAACTGCAGCCTTGCATTGCTGCCGCCCATAAGGGCCGTAAGTTCTTCATTGACGATCTTGATGATCTGCTGCTGAGCGCTCAGGCTTTCCAGAATCTCCTGACCCACGCAGCGCTCAGTGGCTTTCTTCACAAAGTCCTTGACGACCTTGTAGTTGACGTCCGCCTCGAGCAGCGCCATGCGAACCTCGCGCATGACAAGCTTAACGTCTTCCTCCGTCAGCTTGCCCTTACCGCGCATCTTGCCAAAGGCCTGCTGCAGTCTTTGCGTCAATCCTTCAAAGGCCATCTTACTCCTCCTCTTGTGAAAGCAGCATCTCCAGAATCTCTCTGGCCTGCTGCGCCTTCTCTCCGGGTGCATCCCGGAGCGCTTCAAGTCCCTGCGCCAGGCCTTCAGTCAGGCGGCGGTATCGCTCAGCCAGGCCGAGCATCTGCTCATAGGCGGCAAGCTGCGCCGCGCCCTTGCGCACCGCATCGTACACGCCCTGACGGGAAATGCCCTCGCGCGCAGCGATCTCCGAGAGGGAAAAATCCTCCTCGCAGTACAGCGCGATCAGCTTCTGCTGACGGCTTGTCAGCAGCGGGCCATAGAACGCAAACAGCCAGCCGGTTTCCAGCTTCTCATCCACGCTCTCCACCTCGTCGTAAAGCAAAATAACTTGACAGCCTGCACATTATACGATAAACGCGCAGGCTTGTCAAGTCTTTTCGCTTTACATCTTCAATTTTTCTTTGATGATTTTCTGCGCAATTTCGATCCTCCCGCGCACTTTTTCGCCATCAAGCGCATGCACGGGCACGATCGCACGCGGCGCACCTTCCTGCACGCGCTTGTGCAGCCAGACGGTATCGTGCCACTGCCCGAATTTCCAGCCCGTTTTCTCGTGCAGGCCCACGACCTTATAGCCCATCTTCGCATGCATGGCGACAGAGCCGGTATTCGACGCCGTGATCACGCCGAAGAGATTGACATAGCCCTGCATCTCGAGGAGCTCCTCCAGCAGCCGGTACAGCGGCCTGCCCAGTCCCTTGCCGGTCGATCCTTCCCTCAAATAGATGCTCAGCTCCGCATTCCAGGCAAACGCCGCGCGCTCGGCCTGCTTATGCGCATACGCATAGCCGATGAGCTCACCATCTACTTCCAGCAGCAGATACGGAAACTCCGCCGCGATGTCTTCCACGCGCCGGGCAAAGCTTTCAAGCGCCGGCACCTCGGTTTCAAACGTGATCGCTGTCTTTTCGATATACGGCGCATAGACCGCAAGAATCCTTTCCGCATCACGCTCGGGATCGGCAAATCGGATGGCAACCTGATTAATCATGCTTCACCTGCTGACCCTTTCCGACGATCACGATGCTCAGGCAGACCAGCGCAAGCGCCGCGCCATAGCGCACAAGCGGCAGATTCTCGCCGCCGTAGAGCATCAGCGAAAGCAGCACGCCGAAAATCGGCTGCAGGAACATGAACGGCGCGATACGCGAAACCGGATTGAACTTGAGCAGCACAGACCAGACCGTATATGCGACGGCTGAGAGCACCGCCAGATACAAAAGCACCGCAATCGCGCCAGCGCCGGTCGGATGCAGCCTGCCGCCGCACAGAAAACCCGCGCACGCCATGATCGCCCCGCCGAGCATGAACTGCCAGCCGCTCAGCGCGACGGGATCCTCCTTTTGAGAGAAATGCTTGATCGCGCCCGCGCTGCATGCGCCCGCCACCATGGAGATGAGCAGGAAGCCTTCGCCCATCACCTTCACATTGCCGCCGAGGCTCGAACCGTCCAGATTCACCACGACCACGCCCATGACGCCCAGCACGCCGCCGATCCACTTGAGCAGGTTCATCTTCTCGCTGCGGAAGAGATAGCAGGCGATCAGGATCGCAACGAACGCATTCAGTCCCTGAATGATCGCGCCCTTGACGCTCGGGGTATTGGCCACGCCGATATAGAAAAAGACATACTGTATGACGGTCTGCAGGCCACCCAAAGCGAAGACCATGTAGATATTCTGTTTCTTCGGGCGCACAAAACGGCGCTGCGTCATGCTGGTAAACAGGATCGTGAGCAGACCCGCCAGAAAGAAGCGGCATCCGGCAAAGACGATCTGCGTCGCCGACTCGCCCGCGGGAATCGTGAAGAGCTTATAGCCCAGATTGATGAACGGAATCGCGCTTCCCCAGAGCGCGTTGCACAGGATCGCAAGGCCGACAACTACGCCCGTGCGGGTAAGGAGCGGTTTCTTTTCCATATTATCCATATGTAATACCTTCTTTGGCTTTCTTTCCGTGACAGTATACCACGCTCCGGGCAAAAAGCAAGCGGGAAGACGACAAATTCGCCTTCCCGCAGCTGCTTATTCTGGAATGGTCATGATCGCCAGCACTTCATCATACCCTTGCTTCGCATACGCGAAGCGATAATGGGGTCTGGGGATGAAATCTGGTTTGAGCGACAGCCCAACGTAACCCCTTACGCAGCTTATATCCTTTAAGCGCCTTTTCTCATCTGCATCGGCACGCTCACGGCAAACGTCGTCCCCTTGCCCCATATGCTTCGCACGCGAATTCTGCCGTCCAGCCTGTATACCATCTCCCTGACAATCGAAAGCCCAAGCCCGCATCCTTCAATCGCTTCTGTTCCCCATGCCCTCGCAAACGGCAGAAACATTTTCTTCATAAATTTCCGCGTCATGCCCGTGCCGTTATCCGCGACGATGAATCGCACGCGGACTCGTCCCGCCCTGCGGCACATCCTCTCCATCTGCGCACGCAGCGTGATCTCTCCGCCCGACTGGGTATACTTGATCGCATTGCAAAGCAGATTGATCAGCAGACGGCACAGCGCCGCATAATCCGCCTCGAGCATAAGACCATCCAGCGCACTCAGATCGACGCTCAGCTTCTGCTCTTTATCCCTCACTCGATCAGCTGTCAGCGCAAGCAGCTCTTTTTGCAGCATTTCTCCTGTGAATGTCGGCGCACTGATCATTCCCTGCGCTTCGCTCATCATCGAAATCATTCTGTCCATTGCGCCAACTGCCTGCAGAATTTGCCTGAGCTGCACACTTACGTCCCGTCCGCCTGCTTCCAACGCCATCTGTGCGGCGCCTGCCGCTACGCACATCGGCGTGCGCAGATCATGCGCAAGCGCTGCCATCTGCAATCCCGATAAGCTCCTTGTCTGTTGCTGCATCGCGTCCGCCCCCTCTCTTGCTTCTATTTTATGGAGGTTTACGCAGAAATATGTCGTAAATATTAATTCCTTATCATCATTTATTACAAATTATTCATATTTTCACCTGTTTTCACGCTGAAGCGACAGCATTTCCGCATTCTATTCGACATACAAAGCAACAAAACGACAAAAGAATCCCGCGAAAGAATTCGCAGGATTCTTTTATTTCTTGGTTTTTTACGACAATCAGGCGTTCGGATCCGCGCCGATAACAGCCTTGATGCGGCGCACGCCGGCAGAAGAGGACTCTTCCTTCTGGATCTTGAAGGAAACCAGCTCGCCGGTGCGGCTGGCATGCGGGCCGCCGCAGATTTCCTTGGAATACTCGCCCATGGTGTACATACGAACCAGTTCACCATACTTGCTCTCGAACAGACCGATCGCGCCCTCGGCCTTCGCGGCCTCGACGGTGGTTTCGGTCATCACGATCTCGACGTCCGCGGCGATCCACTCGTTGACCAGCGCCTGAACCTGCGCCAGCTCTTCCTTGGTCACCTTGCGGCCAAACTTGAAGTCGAAGCGCAGGCGCTCGGCGGTGATGTTGGAGCCCTTCTGCGCGACCTCGTCGCCCAGCACGCGGCGCAGCGCCGCCTGGAGCAGGTGGGTCGCGGTGTGCAGGCGCGCGGTCTGCGCGCTGTGATCGGCAAGACCGC
>CAZACE010000215.1:0-3973 GCA_964483255.1 uncultured Oscillospiraceae bacterium | reverse complement strand
GATTCATCCGGCTGAACACGAACGAATCGCCGTATCCGCCGTCGCCGGGCGTGGCCGGGGCGATTGCGGGCGAGGTCGGCAAGCTCGGCTATTACAACGATCCGGACTGCACGGCGCTGCGGGAAGCGCTTGCCGGGCTTTACGGCGTGAAGGCTTCGCAGGTGATCGCCACGAACGGATCGGACGAGCTTTTGTATTTCGCGTTTCTGGCGTTTGCGGACGAAACGCATCCCATTGCGCTGCCGGATATCACGTACGGATATTACGATCTGTTCGCTGCCGCGCACGGGATTGAGATGGAGAAGATTCCGCTGAAGGACGACTTCACCATCGATTACAGGGATTACATGGGAATCGGAAGGACGATCGTCTTCCCCAATCCGAATGCGCCGACGGGCTATGCGATGCCTGTATGGCAGGTGGAAGAGATTGCCAAGAGCAATCCTGAGAACGTGCTGATCGTGGATGAAGCATACGTTGATTTCGGTGCAGAAAGCTGTCTGCCGCTGATTGAGAAGTATCCCAACGTGTTGATTGTACGCACGTTCTCAAAGTCCCGCTCGATGGCGGGCGCGCGGCTGGGATACGGCTTCGCCTGCGAAAGTCTGATTGCCGAGCTGGAGACAATGCGCAATGCGATCAACCTTTACAGCGTGAACCGCATGACGCAGGCGGCGGGCATTGCCGCCGTGAAGGAAAACGATTACTACATGGCGAACTGTCAAAGGATCATCGAAACGAGGGAATACACCACGCAGATGCTGCGCGAGTATAGCTTCGAGGTGCTGGATTCGCTGGCCAATTTCGTTTTCGCAAAGCCGAAGGCGATGGCTGCGGGCGCGCTGGCCGCGCAGCTGCGCGAGCGGGGCATTCTCGTTCGCCATTGGGACAAGGACAGAATCCGGGATTACCTTCGCATCACGATCGGTACGATGCAGGAGATGCAGGCGCTGGAATGCGCGATTGAAATGATATTCGGGAGGGCGTAACATGCGCAGCGCAGAGATCAAGCGGGCGACCGCAGAGACGACGATTGAGCTGAGGCTGAATCTGGACGGCACGGGCGCGGGAAAGATTGCGACCGGCGTAGGGTTCATGGATCACATGCTGACGCTTTTTGCAAAGCATGCGCGGATGGATCTGGACGTTGCCTGCAAGGGCGATACCTGGGTGGATGATCACCACAGCGTCGAGGATATCGGCATCTGCCTGGGCGCGGCGATTGCCAAGGCGGTCGGCGATAAGCGCGGCATCCGCCGCTATGGCAGCATGCTGCTGCCCATGGATGAGGCGCTGGTGCTGTGCGCGCTGGATCTTTCCGGCCGCAGCTGCCTGCGCTATCAGGCGCAGATTCCGTCGCAGAAGATCGGCACGTTTGATACCGAGCTGGTGGAGGAATTCCTGCTGGCGCTGACAAGGAGCGCAGGGCTTACGCTGCACATCCGCCAGATGGACGGCATAAGCAGCCATCACATCGTCGAGGCGATGTTCAAGGCGCTGGGCCGCGCGCTGCGCGAGGCCGTCTCCATCGATGAAAGCCTCGGCGGCGAAATCCCCTCGACCAAAGGAGTGCTCGTATGATCGCAATCATCGACTACGGCGTGGGCAATCTCTTTTCGCTGAGAAGCTCGCTGGCCATGATCGGCGCTGAGGCCGTCGTGACCGGTGATCCCGGCGAGATCCGCGCAGCGGACCGCATCATTCTGCCGGGCGTGGGTGCGTTCGGCGATGCGCGGGGGAAGCTCGCACAAAGCGGACTGGATCAGATTCTGCTGGAGGAAGCGGCCAGGGGAAAGCCCGTCATGGGCATCTGCCTGGGCATGCAGATGCTGTTCAGCAAAAGCTATGAATACGGCGAACATGAGGGCCTGGGGCTGATTCCGGGTGAGGTCGTGCCGATGGCGGGCAGGCTGCCCGAGGGGCTGAAGGTGCCGCATGTCGGCTGGAATGCGCTGGATATTTCAGTGCATGATCATCCGCTGATGAAATACACGAAATCCGGCGACTGTATCTATTTTGTGCATAGCTACTATGCCGCGGGCTGCAAGCCCTATACGCTCGCCACGTCGGAATACGGCATCGACGTGACCGCCGCTGTGGCGAAGGATAACGTGATGGGCTGTCAGTTCCATCCGGAAAAGAGCGGAACCGTGGGACTCAATATCCTGCGCGCGTTCTGTGAGATATAAACCAAGTCCTCTTTAAACAAACGCGAAGCGAAGAAGGGAGTTTGAGGGATGAAATCCCTCAAGCAGGTCCGGCGGCAGTCCGGCGTTTTCTCTTCGTTGGAGGTAGTTATGAGACTTTTTCCCGCAATTGATATCTATGGCGGCAAGGCGGTGCGATTGCTCCATGGCGATTATGCCAATATGACGGTGTATTCGGATAATCCGATTCTGATCGCGCAGGACTTCATCTCCTGCGGCGCTAAAAACATCCATATCGTGGATCTTGAAGGCGCAAAGGACGGCACGACGCCCAATCTGGAATTGATCAAGAGGATTGCCGGCTGCGGGCTGTTTGCAGAGGTGGGCGGCGGCATCCGCACACAGGATGTGGCGGCGCGCTATCTGGATGCGGGCGTGGGCCGCGTGATTCTGGGCACGGCGGCAGTAACCCATCCCGAATTGCTTGAGAAGCTGGCTGCGCGCTTTGGCGATCAAGTTGCCGTGAGTGTGGACGTCAAGGACGGCTACGCCGCGATCCGCGGCTGGCAGGAGCAAAGCCGGCTGACCTGTGACGCCCTTTGCCAGCGGCTGCAGGATACGGGCATTAAAACCGTGATCTGCACCGATATCAGCCGGGATGGCGCGATGCGCGGCACGAACCGGCAGCTCTATGCAGATCTCAGTAAGCGATACAGCATGGATTTCATTGCCTCAGGCGGCGTATCGAGCATGGAGGACGTCATCGCGCTGCGCGATATGGATGTATACGGCGCGATCATCGGCAAGGCATATTATACCGGCGCGATCGATCTGAAGAAGGCCATTGAGGTGACAGCATGATCACAAAACGCATCGTTCCCTGCCTGGATGTGAAAAACGGACGCGTGGTCAAGGGCGTGAATTTCACAGGTTTGAGCGACGTGAATGATCCCGTGGAGCTGGGCAGATTTTACAGCGAAAACGGTGCGGACGAGCTCGTGTTCTACGATATCACCGCGTCCAGCGAGGGCAGAAAGCTCTTTACCGATATCCTTAAAAAGGTTGCTTCGACGATCTTCATCCCGCTGACCGTGGGCGGAGGCATCAATACGCTTGATGACTTCGAACGCGTGCTGGCCGCGGGCGCGGATAAGGTGAGCGTCAATTCCGGCGCGATCAAAAACCCGCAGCTCATTGAGGCTGCCGCCAAGCGCTATGGCGATCAGTGCGTGGTGCTCTCGGCGGATGTGAAGCGCGTTTGCGGCGGGTATCATGTGTTCGCCAAGGGCGGACGCGAGGATACCGGCATGGATGCGCTGCAGTGGATTAAGCGCGGCGCGGACATGGGCGCGGGCGAAATCGTGCTCAATTCCATCGATACCGACGGCGTAAAACAGGGCTTTGACCTTGACATGCTGCGCGACGTGAGCGAGATCGTGAATATCCCGATCATCGCATCCGGCGGCGCAGGCTGTATCGCCGATTTTGTGACGCTTTTCAAAACCCTGCCCAAGGTGGATGCGGGCCTTGCGGCCTCGATCTTCCACTTCGGCGAGGTAAGCATCAGCGATCTCAAGGAAGAACTGCATCGAAACGGCATCACCGTCAGGCGTATTTAAGAAACCTATCTTTTATCCGGCGCGAAGCGTACCAGGGAGTCCGAGGGACTGGTCCCTCGGGCAGGGGTTTGGGGATGCAATCCCCAAGGAGGTAACCTATGATCGATATTTCTACCCTCAAGTTTGATGAAAAGGGCCTGATTCCGGCCGTCGTCGTGGATACGGAGAGCAAGAAGGTGCTGACCGTGGCCTATATGAACAAGGAGA
>CAZACE010000214.1:0-3986 GCA_964483255.1 uncultured Oscillospiraceae bacterium | reverse complement strand
TGGTTGACAGAATAACTGTTGGGCAGGCCAGAACGCTTGAGTTCGTTTTTTGAACGCAAAACAGCTGATGGGCAGCACAAATCAGGGGCTGTCAAGCTAAAGCTTGGCGGCTTCTTTTACATACACAGATCATTTTAAGAGGATAAAGAAGGTTTTATACTAATCTCAAATAAAAATGTTCTTTATCCAATCGCGCTGAGTAACACTCATAACCGTATCATTGGAAAGGTGGATGATAGTCTCACAAAGACGGTCAACCACCTTTTCTAATGTTGAGAATACTTCGTTGCGAAAACCTCGTTTGCGTAATTCATGCCAGATTTGTTCAATTGGATAGTCTTCGTACTGCTTTTTGCTGTACGCTTGTTTGCGTACACAAAAAAACAGCATGATGAAAGGCGCTGCCTCTCGTGGCTCTTTCAGCCATTTTGAGACAGCGCCTTCTTGTTATACTCACTCAATCCCGCAAAAACTGAACTCGAATTCGAGTCGCTTACTCACGTCGATGAGATATTCCTCATGCGTCGGCGCGCCCCAGCTATCGTCGCCCGCGACGCCCATCTGCTTCATTGCGGCGCGGATGACCGTATAATGCACCGGCGGCAGTTCATCCGGATGCGCGGCGCATTCGATCTCGTGCGGCGTATATGGCAGCGCGGAGAATTCCATCGCGTCACCTGCGAAGCGCAGGCCGCGGCCGCGATAGTCCGTCACCTCCGCCCAGCGCACGCCTGTGCGGTTGCCGCATTCCTGCGGCCGCAGATACGGCGTCATGTTGTCCTTCGCGGTTGTTTTCCAGATGCCCAGCTTCGCGCCCTCACTGCGGTCGCTGTAGCATTCCAGCGGACCGTTGCCGTAGTAGCGGATCTGGTCATAGTCCGCATCCAGCTTCATGATCATGCCAAATTCAGGCATTACGGAAAGACCCTCGACAGGATCATACACGAGCTTTACGCCAACCGTGCCGCAGGGATAGACCGTGTATGTCACATCGCAGACGGAAGCGGGCGTGGTCGGCAGCGGATAATGGAAGCTGACACAGACGCAGCCGTCGTGCTCTGCGACGGTCGGCGCCTGTGCGCTGCCCGGATTGACTATGTTTGCATAGAGTGAGGCGAGCTTCCACTGACCATAGCGTGCAGGCATGCAGTTACCGCGGTCATTGTCCGTTGCAGCGCGCCAGAAGTTGGGCATCGGGGTATTTTTCAGCATCTCCTTGCCGCCGAATTTGTATGAGATCATGCCATTGAGCCGATAGGAGAACAGCGTGCTGAAGTGATCGCCGTGCACGCCGATGTTCATGCCGCCATAGACCACGCGCAGCGGCGGATGCTTGGCATAGACGGCTGGCGCTTCGATCCTGAAGACGCCCTGACCGAAGGCGATTTCATGACCCCGCTTTGCCCAGGCGGTGTCTTCCTTCAGCAGGAAGGACACGGTGATGCAGTATTCGCCAGCATGCGTTGGCTTATCAAAGGGCAGCTTGTAGGCCTGCGCGGAAAGCGGCGGCACGTCGGTCTCTATGCAGCCCCTGACGATGACTTTGCCTTCGCGTTCCAGCGTTACGGCGCAGTCGTACACACCGGTACTCAGGAACATGTGGCGGTTGTGGATGAGCACGCCGTCTTCGGTCACGTCGCAGACGATGTTCTGATAGTTGTACTTAACCTCCTGCAGCTTCGGGCTCTCGTCGCCATTGCCAAAGAGCACGCCGTTGCCGGAGAAGTTCCCGTCGTGAGGGCGATCGTCAAAGTCGCCGCCATAGCCGTAGCGGATGTCGCCGAAGCGATTTTTCATGCGGATGCTCTGGTCGAGATAATCCCAGATGAAGCCGCCCTGGAAGAGGGGCTCCTCGTAGGCATACTCGGTGTACTTGTGCATCGCGCCGTTGGAGTTGCCCATGGAGTGCGTATATTCGCAAAGAATATACGGCTTCTTGCGGTACTCGCTCAGGAACGCGCGGATCTGCGAGACAGGGTGATACATCGTGGAGATGACGTCGCTTTCATTCTCGGTGATGGGCTCGCGGAATGCGCCCTCATAGTGCGCGATGCGCGTGTCGTCGAGCGCGTGGAAGAGATCCGTCATCGACTGGATGACCTTGCCGCTTGCGGATTCATTGCCGCAGGACCACATCAGGATGCAGGCGTGGTTCTTGTCGCGCTGGAACATGGAGTTTGCGCGATCAAGCAGGATTTCCTGCCAGTCCATACGATCGCCGGGCAGCAGGTATTCGGGCGGCTTCTGGCCCATCATGCATATCTGCCATACGCCGTGGGTCTCCATGTTTGCCTCGTCGATGACATACAGGCCCAGTTCGTCGGCGATGCGGTAGAGGCAGCTGGCGTTGGGGTAATGGCTGGTTCGGATGGCGTTGATGTTGTTGCGCTTCATGGTGATCAGGTCGCGGCGAACCTTCCATTCGGGCACAGCGCGGCCAGTCTCGGCGCAGTAATCGTGGCGGTCCGCGCCCTTGAACACGATGCGTACGCCGTTGAGATGCATCACGCAGTCGATGATTTCAAACCGGCGGAAGCCGACCTTTTCACAGGCGAACTCGACTTCCTCGCCCTCGGTATTCACGATGCTCAGCTCGAGGTTATACAGGTTCGGCGCTTCGGCGCTCCAAAGCTTCGGGCTGGCGACGGGCAGGGAGAAATGCACCTCGCGGCAGGCGTTCTGTTCGCCGGAAAGATCCTGCTCGCCTGCGACAATGGTGTCTTCGTCTTTAAGCGCCAGGCAAAGCTGCCCGGCGAAGCCAGCGGCCAGATCGAGCTTCACGCATACATCCAGCGTTGCATCGGTATAGCTGTCATCCAGCAGCGTCTTCACGCGGACGTCGGCAATGTGCGCAGCGGGCGCGGCATAGAGGAACACATCGCGGAAGAGGCCAGAAAAGCGCATGAAATCCTGATCCTCGAGCCAGCTGCCCGCGGTGAAGCGGACGACCTGACAGCAGAGCTTGTTTTCGCCTTCGACGAGGTACGGCGTGAGCTCAAAGTCACTGGGCGTGAAGGAATCGGAGGAGAAACCGACGTAATGACCGTTGAGCCAAACGATGACGCAGCTTTCCGCGCCTTGGAAGGAGACGAATACGCGCTTGCCCTGCATGGAATCAGGCAGGAAGAAATACTTGCAGTAGCTGGCGACGGGGTTGAACCCCTCGGGGATTTCACCGACCTCGATGCACTCGATGCCGTCCCAGGGATACTGTACATTGACGTACTGCGGCGCACCATAGCCCTCCAGCTGGATATGCGCGGGCACGGGAATGGATTCCCAGCGGCGGCAGTTGTAATCCGGCTGCTCAAAGCCCATGGGGAGCTGATCGAAATTGCGCGCATGATGGAACTTCCACAGGCCGTTCAGGCTCTGGCGCAGGGAGTTTTCGCCAAGCGCCCATTCGGTGCAGGAGGCATAGGTCACATGGTCGGAATGTGCGGGAATGCGATTCTCCGCGAAGTACGCCGGAGATGCAAGCTTCTTGTAATCGAATGCCATAACAAACCTCGCAGGTGTATGTATTTTGTTGCAAATAGAATTCGACAGTAAATAAGAATCTCCCCCGCCGGAGCAGGCGAGAACAAGGATTTTTTGTCTCCTTGCAGAGAATCGGCCTCGTTTGACGACGATACTTTGAAAGCAAAGCGGCGTCGGAAGTTGGTCCAGCGGAACGCTGGTCGACGGGCAGCAAAAAACTCCCCCGCCGAAGCAGGGGAGAAAATGGATTTTTTGATTTCTTCTTGAGCGAAGCACTGGCCTCGTCCGACAAGGCGGTATTGTATGCAAAGCATTGTCGGAAGTCGGTCCGGCGGAACGCTGGTTACTTCACGGCGCCGGCAACGGCGTTGGTGAAGCTCTTCTGCAGGCAGAAGAAGATGATGATCGTCGGCAGGGAGCAGATGGTAACGCCCGCCATAACGACGCCGTAGTCGCTGACGCAGCGAAGAAGGTTACAGAGAATGTGGACTGCATTGAGCGTATGG
>CAZACE010000213.1:0-4010 GCA_964483255.1 uncultured Oscillospiraceae bacterium | reverse complement strand
GCTGATCGCTGCGCAGGGAATTGGAGCAGACCAGTTCAGCAAAGCCCGCGCTGTGATGCGCGGGCGTATACTTTTCCGGTTTCATTTCAATCAGCGTGACCTGCACGCCTCTTTTCGCCAACTGCCAGGCCGCCTCGCAGCCTGCCAGACCGGCGCCGATCACCGTTGCGTTGTTTCCCATAGGTTCCTTTCAACCGGGCGGATACTATCCGCCCCTACGGTTTGCCGTGAAATGTCGGGGCGGCTATCAGTCGCCCGCTTTACTCGTCGACTTCGTCAGACGCCGGAGCGGCAATGCGCTCGCGGCAGGATTCGCTTGCACAGACGTAGTAATTCTCGCCCTTGCGGCCGCGCTTGAAAACCATGTAGCCGCCGCACTTGGGACACTTCTGCTCCACAGGCATCTCCCAGGAGACGAACTCGCACTCCGGATAGCGCTCGCAGCCGTAGAACTTGCGGCCCTTGCGCGAGGTCTTCTCCAGCAGCTTCGCGCCGCAGCTGGGGCAGGGCGCAGCGATTTCCACCTGAATCGCCTTGGTATTGCGGCAGTCCGGGAAATTCGGGCAGGCAAGGAAGCGGCCAAAGCGGCCAAACTTATACACCATCATCGCGCCGCATTTGTCGCATACGACGTCGGATACCTCGTCCTTGATCTCGATCTTCTCGATCTCTGCTTCCGCCCTTTCAAGCGTCCTGGCAAACGGGCCATAGAACTCGCGAAGCACCTCGCGCCACTCGAGGTTGCCCTCTTCAACCTTGTCCAGGCGCTCTTCCATTTCCGCGGTGAACGCGATATCGACGATATCGGTGAAGTGCTCCTTCATCATATCGGTGATCATCACGCCCAGTTCGGTCGGGAAGAGCTGCTTTTTTTCGCGGGAGACATAGCCGCGCGCAAGGATCGTGGAGATCGTCGGCGCATAGGTCGACGGGCGGCCAATGCCCTTCTCCTCCAGCGCGCGCACTAGCGACGCCTCGGTATAGCGGGCCGGCGGCTGCGTGAAGTGCTGCGTGGCCTCGATTTCATCGATCACGGCCTCGCTGCTCTCGCTGACGTCGGTGAGCGCAGAGGCGACATGCTCGTCCTGTGCGCCCTCGTCGCGGGATTCTTCATAAACCGCGGTGAAACCGGCGAACTTGAGCCTCTCCGCGCTCGAGCGCAGCACAATGCCCTTGTCATTTGCGATCTCGATCTGCTGCGTCTCATAGACGGCGTCCGCCATCTGGCAGGCGACAAAGCGCAGATACACCAGCTTATAGAGATTGAACTGATCGCGCGTGAGCGACGCCTTGATATCCTCAGGCTTCAGCTCGATATTCGACGGGCGGATGGCCTCGTGCGCATCCTGCGCGCTCTTACGGCCCTTGTAGACGATCGGCTTCTCCGGCACATACTCCGCGCCGTAGCGGCTCTCGATCGTCTCGCGCACGCCGGCAACAGCTTCGTCGGACAGACGGACGGAGTCGGTACGGATGTAGGAGATCAGACCCAGCGTTCCGCGTCCGGCAATATCCACACCTTCGTAAAGCTGCTGGGCGATCTGCATGGTCTTGCTCGTGGTGAAGCCGAGCTTGCGGCTGGCCTCCTGCTGCAGGTTCGACGTCGTGAACGGTGCAGCCGGATGCTTGCGGCGCTCACCGCGCTTCACACTTCTGATCGTAAAGCCGCCCTCGGCAATGCGCGCCTTGGCTTTGCTTGCCTCCTGCTCGCTGGAGATATTCGCGCGCTCGCCATCCAAGCTGTGCAGCTTGGCGCTGAGCTTCTTGCTGCCCACGTGGAGCTTCGTCTCCACATGCCAGTACTCCTCCGGCTCGAAGGTCTCAATCTCCTGCTCGCGATCGACAACCATGCGCGTGGCCACGCTCTGCACGCGGCCGGCTGACAAACCCTTCTTGATCTTCACCCACAGCAGCGGGCTGATCTTATAGCCCACCAGACGATCGAGCATGCGGCGCGCCTGCTGCGCGTCAACCAGCTCCATGTTGATCTTGCGCGGGGATTTAATCGCGCTCTTGACCGTCTTCTCCGTGATCTCGTTGAATTCCACGCGGCAGGCGCTCTGCGGGTCAATGCCCAGGATATGCGCCAGATGCCAGGAAATCGCCTCTCCCTCGCGGTCTGGGTCAGTCGCCAGAATGATGGACTTGGCGCCCTTGGCTTCCTTGCGGATGCGCTCAAGCACCTCGCCGCGGCCGCGAATGGTGATATATTTAGGTTCGAAATCGTTTTCAACATCGACGCCCAGCTGGGACTTGGGCAGATCGCGGACATGGCCGTTGCTGGCCTCCACCTTATAGGTTCTGCCCAGGAATTTGGAAATCGTGCGCGCCTTGGCGGGCGACTCCACGATGACCAGCTTATGCGCCGTCTTACTGCTTGCCAATTGAAAATTCCTCCATGGGCCGGCAAAAGCTGCCGGCTTCATTTCCATCCGCGCCCATGACAGGCGGCACAGATGGTGTCATGCTCAAGAAGGATACCAGCCCTTTTTGAATCTGTCAAGGCATGAAGATGGATTTTGTGCAAAAATTCCTTCATTATAGTGTTTCAGTTTTGCCGATACATGCACTCTGTCACGCCAGCCGGTACATAAGCCCCGGCAGCGGCGTGACGATTCCGTCCAGTTCCAGCAGCATCAGCAGGCTGCCCAGCTCGTCCCCGGCAATCCCCGTCCGCTCGATCAGCGCGTCAAAATCCAGGTCGCCAATAAGCAGCTGATCGTAGATTCTCTGCTCCATCGCATCCAGCGCACGCGCGGGCGCGGCGCTCTTCATGGCGATCTGCTGCGGCGCTTCCTCCCGCTTCTTCTCCCTGCGCATCGGCATGCTTCTTTGCGTTTGAGCGCTGAGCAGCGGCAGGATATCCTGCCCAACGGATACGGGATGCGCGCCCTCGGCGATCAGCTTGTTGGGCAGCTGCGAGCCAAAGCGGTCGATATCGCCCGGCAGGGCGAACACCTCACGGCCTTCTTCCAGCGCATAATTGACGGTGGAAAGCGCGCCGCTCTTATGCGGCGCCTGCGTCACCAGCACGCCCGCGCTCATGCCCGCAACGATCCGGTTGCGCTGCACAAAGCTGTATCTGGTCGGCGAAACGCCCGGCGGATATTCCGACACGACGCTGCCGCCGCTTTCGATCATCCGATCCATCAGCGCCCTGTTCTCCATGGGATAAAGCTTGTCCAATGCGCCGCCGAGCACGGCAATCGTCCGGCCTTTCGCATCCAGCGCGCCCCAATGCGCCGCAGCGTCCACGCCCAGCGCGAGGCCGGAGACGATGCATACGCCCTTTTCGGCGAGCTCTCTGGCGATCCTGCGGGTATGGCGTATGCCGTAGCTATCCGCCCGGCGCGTGCCGACGATGGATACAAGCAGCTCGTCATTCAGATTTGGATTGCCCTTACAGAAGAGCAGGTGCGGCGGCTTTGCGGTGTGTTCCAAGTTCCGTGGATAGCATTCGCTGCCGCGCGTGATCAGATGCACATTTTCTTCCCGAAGGCCATCGAGCAACCGCTGCGCGACGGAAAGTGCACGTCTGATCCCCGCTATACCCTGCACGCCGAGGATCTTCTCCTGCGCATAGGGATCTTCCAGCAGCGAAAGCGCGCTTCCTGCGCTTTCAAGCGCCATCTCGCGCTGCCCGAAGCTAATGCCTGACGCCGAGACGAGGACGGCCATCGCTTCTCTTTCGTTCATCAGCGTATACCTCGCTTCTCTGCAAAAGAAGCCGCAGAGGGTTCTGCGGCTTGGGGTTATATCGGAGTTGCGTCAGGGCTGCCAAATCCGCCTGAGGGACATCGTCCGCAGCCCCTTCTTCGCTTCGCGGCGGTATAAAGCAGGTTACTCGTCGTCCGCGCCCAGCAGCGGCAGATCGTCGAAATCGTCCTCGTCCTCCGCCTCGATCATGGGCGCTTCCTGATCCTTCTTGCCCATCAGCTCCGCGCGCACCAGCGCGCCGATCTCCGCGGCAATCTCCGGGTTATCCTTGAGGTACTTGCGGGTATTCTCGC
>CAZACE010000212.1:0-4013 GCA_964483255.1 uncultured Oscillospiraceae bacterium | reverse complement strand
GGCAACCGCCTTGCATTCCCGGCGGCGCTCTAGTATAATGTTGCTGGTCTTTAGGTGAAGCGGAAACCGGAGGAAGCAGAAGATGAAGGGACTCAAGGCGGCGCTGATGCGCAACCCCATGATCGCATCGCTGGCGGGGATGAAGGGCAATGCGCGCGCATGCCTGTGGCCCGAACCGCTGTGGGGCGTGCCGTATAATCTGTATCTGCCGTATGCCTCGCTGTTCATGGCGGCGCTGGGGCTTACGCCTTCGGAGATCGGCTATGTCGCCTCGATCAATATCGTTGCGCAGGTCATCTTCTCCACGCTTTCCGGCGTGATCACCGATAAGCTGGGCAGAAGATGGACCACGTTCATCTTCGATACGCTGGCCTGGTCCGTGCCGGAGTTCCTCTGGATGCTCTCTCAGGATTTCAGATGGTTCGCTGCGGCCGCCGTATTCAACGGCGCATGGCGCGTGACGGAGAATTCCTGGACGCTGCTGCTCATCGACGATATGAAGGAAGAGGAGATCGTGCCCGCCTTCTCGCTGACGCAGATGCTGGGCCTGCTCTCCGCGTTCTTTGCGCCGCTTTCCAAGCTGGCCATCGACTCCTTCGGCCTTGTGCCCACAATGCGCGTGCTCTACGGCATCACGTTCGTCTCGATGACCGTCAAGTTTATCCTCGTGCAGAAGTATTCCACCGAAACCAGAATCGGCAGGCGGCGCATGGCAGCCACGCGCGGCAAGAGCATCTTCCGCCTGCTTTACGAATGCAAGGATATCTACATCAAAACCGTGACGAGCAAGCGCATGATGCTCACATTCGGCATCTTCGCCAGCTATTCTCTGGTCAATACGCTCACCAGCAACTATTGGGCGCTGCTCGTTTGTCAGGAGCTGGGCGTCGCCGCGGGCGACGTGGTTTTCTTCACCACGCTCAAGTCCCTGGTGACGCTGCTTTGCGTGCTCTTCCTCATTCCGCGGATCACGCATTTCCCCATCAAATATCCGATGCTCATCGGCTTTGCCGTGCATATCGTCTCGATGGCGCTGCTGTTCTTCGCGCCCTCGGGCGGCGCAGGCGTGGCTATGCTTTTTGTGAGCACGCTGCTGGAAGCCGTATCCCTCTCCGTGCTCTCGCCGATAACCGGCTCGCTGGTCTTTGTCCATGCCGCAGAAGAGGAGCGTGCCCGCGTGTGCGGCCTCATCTACGGCACAATCTCCCTGCTTACGGCTGTTTTCCCCAGCCTCATCGGCCAGATGGCCGAGGTTTCGCTGCGCCTGCCGTTTGCGGTGTGCATCGGTTTGTTCCTTTTCGCCGGGGCGCTTGTCGTTCCGCTCTCGCGCATCCCTGCGCATGAAACAGAGGGCTGAGCAAGTTTTCCGAAATTCCCGCTGCCCTCTTGCGGGAAAACAGGCAATGCGTGTAGAATAGAATAAGGATATGCATATTTCTTTTTCAAAAGCGGACGGGCGGTGATAAGCTGTGGCAAGCAAAATTGATCAGATCGAGGCCATGCTCAGTATAGCGCTGGGCGAAGAGCTTCTTTCCTGCTGCCCGGATCTGGCGTATACCGTCAATCAGTCCCTCGTTCGCTTCATGCGCACCGGCGCGACGCTTCCCCAGCTCTTGGCGCAGATCGATTCCGCGGTATTCAACGCGGTCTATACCGGTACGGGCGGCACCATGGTTGTCACCCTGAACAGCGGCCGCCGCATTCGCGCAACGAGCGCATTCATCCACGATCTGGCGGACAGGCTGCTCGCCATTGCGTATCAGGCGCTGCCCGCCAGTCCAAGCGTACAGGCTGCGCTCTATGATTTCTCGCGCGAGGGCTCCTTTGCCGCGATGCGCGAGCTTGTGCTCCGCTTCCCCATGGACGAGGAAGAGCGCGCCTATTACATGCAGGTGCTCCGTGAAAACGGACAGGAACGTTAACACAAATATTAAATTTGAGTTTGCATCCCCGAAGGTTTCCAAAGGGACCGGAGCCTGCCGCCGTCTGCGGCGGAAAGAAGCAGGCGGAATGTCGGGAATCGCAAGGAGCGCTTGCGCGACTATGCGAGTTCCCCGGGTCGATTCGGAAAGCCCTTTGGCGGGGTTGGGGCAGAGCCCCATATGTATGAGGTAACTATGGCAAAAATCATTGCAATCACCAATCAGAAGGGCGGCGTCGGCAAGACGACCACCAGCGTGAATCTCGCCGCATGCGTGGCCGCCGAGGGCCGCCGCGTGCTGGTCGTGGATGCGGATCCGCAGGGCAACACCTCCAGCGGTCTGGGCGTTCGCGTGAAGGAGAATACGCCCACGATCTACGAGGTCATGGCCGGTCAGGTCGAGCTTCAAAACGCGCTGGCCAAGACGCAGGTGCCCACGCTCTTCGTGCTCCCGGCGGATATCCGTCTGGCCGGCGCGGAGATCGAGCTGGCGGGCATGGACGAGCGCGAGCGCGTGCTTTCCGAGGCGCTGGACGCCGCCCGCGAGGATTTCGATTATATCTTCATCGACTGTCCGCCGTCCCTGGGGCTGATTACCCTCAATGCGCTGTGCGCCGCCGACGGCGTACTGATTCCGATTCAGTGCGAATATTATGCGCTGGAAGGCGTGAGCGCGCTGATGGGCACGATTCAGAAGGTGCAGAAGATCAACAGAAAGCTCTCCATTCAGGGCGTCGTGCTCACGATGCTCGATGCGCGCACGAACCTGGGCTTGCAGGTTGCGCAGGAGGTGCGCAAGGTTTTCAAGGGCAAGGTATACCGCACAGTCGTCCCGCGCAATGTGCGCCTGGGCGAAGCGCCCAGCCACGGCCTGCCGATTCATTTGTATGATCCGCGCTCTCTGGGCGCGCAGAGCTATCAGGCGCTGGCGAAGGAATTCCTGGCACGCTGAGACCTCATCCGTCACGGCTGATGCCGTGCCGCCTTCCTCAAAGGGGAAGGCTCAGTTACTCAGGCTTCCCCACTGGGGAAGCTGTCGCCGAAGGCGACTGATGAGGTCCCCGGCCGCAGCCGGAAGCCTGAATTGAAGGAGACTATTATGGCAAAGAAAATGGGACTGGGCAGAGGCCTGAGCGCGATTCTGCCGGATGTGGAAGAGGTCGTTGAGTCTGTCGGCCATCAGGTTGTGCAGACCGTCGTTCCCGCGGACGCCGTAGTTGAGCTGCCGCTTGGCGATATCGATCCCAACCGCGATCAGCCGCGCAAAAAGTTTGACGACGAGGCTCTTTCCCAGCTGGCGGATTCCATTCGCCACAGCGGCGTGCTCTCGCCGATTCTCGTCGCCCGCGAGGGCAGCCGCTACACGATCATCGCAGGCGAGCGCCGCTGGCGCGCCGCGCGTCTGGCGGGTCTTTCTGCGATCCCCGCGATCGTGCGCGAATGGGATGAAATCAAGCGGCAGGAAGCCGCGCTGATTGAGAATATCCAGCGCGAGAATCTCAATCCCATCGAAGAAGCGCAGGGCATTTTCGTTCTGATGAACGAATGCGCGCTGACGCAGGAGGCCGTAGCCGAGCGACTGGGTCGCAGCCGTCCGGCGGTAGCGAATCTGCTGCGCCTGCTGGGTTTGCCCGCGCCGATTCAGCAGGCCGTGATCGACGGTATCATCTCCGCAGGCCATGCGCGCGTGCTGGCGGGCATCACGGACAAACAGCTGCAGGCTGCGCTCTTTGCCAAGACCGTTGAGGGTGGCTGGTCCGTGCGCCAGCTGGAAGCCGCTGCAAAGCAGACCGGCGAGGAGCGCAGGGAGAAGCCCAAGGCCGCGCCGCTGCCGGTGGAATACGAGGAGCTTCGCGAGCGCCTGCGCAGCGCGACGGGTCTGAAGGTTTCCCTTTCCGGCACTGAGCACAAGGGCAGGATCGTCCTGGAATACGGCAGCCAGGAGGAGCTTCAGCGCCTGTGGGATATGCTCGGGGAATAAAGAAATAAGAAAAGCCTTACATCGAGCAGGTCGGTGTAAGGCTTTTTTGATGGGCGTTAGGGATATTTAGTTGAGCAAGCAATGTCCGGCTGCGGCCGGAGACCTCATCCG
>CAZACE010000211.1:0-4102 GCA_964483255.1 uncultured Oscillospiraceae bacterium | reverse complement strand
GGAGATGAAGCCGTCAGAGAGATAAACCGGAATGCCTTCGTCACAAGCCTCGCGGACCGCCTCGGCAATGCCGGTCGGGTCAGAAGCGGTGATGAACAGGGCCTTCGGCTGCTTCGCAATGAAGCTGCGGATGTGGTCGGTCTGCGCAACCGGATCGTAGTTGGCGTCAACGATGGAGTAGTTGGTCCAGCCGTACTTCTCAAAAGACTCGGTGAAGCCGGTCTTCTGGCGCTGGCCGGAAGCATTCTCCGCCCAGCCGAGGGAGACGGCGTAGAAGTCGTCAGCCAGAGCGGGAGCCATGCAGCTGATCAGCAGCATCGCAGCCAAGAGGATAGACAAGGTTTTCTTCATGATGGGGTCCTCCTTTTTTTATTTACCGCATTCCGCGGTTTTAGACATTCAGTTCCTGCAGCATGTCGCCGATGTCGCACTGGAAGTCAGCGATCTTCGCATAGACAGGAAGGATTTTCGCGTAAGTCTCTCTATTCTGCACGTCGGGCTCAATCGCGCCAAGACGCTTATGAATCTCACGCACGCGATCATAGGAATCCCACAGTCCCGCGCCAACCGCCGCCACAGCAGCTGCGCCGAGAGAACCTGCGTCCTGACCCACGTTCGTTTCAATGATCGTCTTGTCATAGATGCTGGCAAACAGGCTGCGCCAGAACTGCTCTTACCGCCGCCGCCCACGATCAGCATCTCATCGGAAAGCAGCGTGTGCTCAGCAAGCACGTCCATCGCCAGACGCAGACCCATGCAGATGCCCTCCAACGTAGAGCGGACGACGTCGCTGGTGGTGTGGCCAAGCGTCAGGCCGGTAAAGCAGCCGCGGACGAATTGAGATTTGTCCAGACCAGATCCACCTGCAAGCGTCGGATTAAAGATCAGCTTGTGGCTTCCAGCGGGCGACTGCGCGGCAATCTCCGTCAGCAGATCGTAAACGTCGCGTCCTTCAGCCTCCGCCTTCTCCTCCAGATGCCTAAAGAGCGTATTCTTCACCCAACGGAAGGAATTGCCCGCGGAGAAGATGCTCGTCGCAGAGGCGAACATACCCGGGATACAATGTGCAAAGACGTAGGAACGCTTCTTCGCATTGACAATCGGCTCGTGAGAGGCCACTGCAATCCACGCAGAGGTGCCCAGCGAGGTGTAGCTGTCGCCGTCATGCGTGCACGCAGCGCCCAGACACATGCAGGCGTTGTCTACGCCGCCCGCCGCAACCTTGACGGTCTCCGGCAGGCCCATGAGCTTCGCCGCCTCAGGCATCAGCGTACCAATAATGTCAGCCGATTCCATGACACGCGGGAGCTTCGCCGGATCGACCTCAGATGCCGCGATGTACTCATCGACGTAACAACGTTTCTTGAGATCGTAGACGCCGCTGCCAGAGGCATAGCTGTGGTCGGTGCACATCACACCGGTCATGCGCAGGTTGACATAGTCCTTGGTACCAAGGAAGCAAGCAGCCTTCTCATAAACCTCAGGCATATTGTCCTTGGTCCACATGATCTTGAAGATGCCATAATTCGCCGCCGGGAAACCATTGCCCGTCGTCAGATACCACGTCTCTTCATCGACCGTCTCAAACATCCGCTGCGCCTGAACACCCGCGCGACTGTCAGACCAGATCGGCGTATACTCGACGAGCAGATTGCCGTCCTTATCAACCGGCGTCACGCCAAGGCTATGACCGGACACGGCAAGACAAACGATCTCATTTCGATCAACAGGCGCTTTTTCAAGCAGTTCCTGCGTGCTCTTCACAACAGACTGCCACCAGTCATCGGGGCGCTGCTCGTGGAAAAGCTCTTTAGGGTAATACGTATCGCAGGAAACAAAGGTCGCCGCCAGCGATTTTCCCTGATCATCAAACAGAGAAGCCTTCGTTCCGCCTGTACCAAGGTCATAGGAAAGAATATAAGCCATATTGTCTGCCTCCTTCGCCGAGAATCAGACTCAATCAATACTGATCATTATCGTGACCGTCGAGCGTAAAATCATCCTTGCGGCCAAGACGCTCATCAACTTCCTTCATGATGCTCATGATAGAACGCAGGCCAATGCCAAAGCGATCGCCGCCCTCGTCGATCATCTCAAGCATCGTGTCCAGCGTGCGAACACCGCCTGCCGCCTTGATCAGCGCAGCGTCACCGATCGTGGACTTGATCAGACGGATCGTATCCACAGTGGTGGGCTTACCCGCCCAGCCGGTACCGGTCTTGACATACGTGACACCTGCGCGAACAGCAGCCTCGCTGCAGTACTTGATCTCGTCATCCGTCAAATAGGCGATCTCCAGAATGCTCTTGACGGGGAATCTTCCGTCAGCCGCTTCAACAACCGCGCGAATATCCTTTTCCACCAGGTCAAAGCGGCCGCTCTTCGCAGCGCCGATATTGATGACCATGTCAAGTTCATCAACGCCCATAGCGATCTGTTCCTTCGCGCTGGCCACCTTGAGGAAGCTGGTCTCAGCGCCCGACGGAAAACCGATGGTCGCTCCCACATGCACAGCGGGCTCATCTTTGAGAAGATTGATCAGATACGGCGTGAAGCACGGAAGCGCAAACGCACAGATGAACTGATAGTGCTTGGCTGCTGCCGCAATCTTTTCAAGTTCCTGCATGCTCACATCGGCTCTTACGCCGCTGATATCAACCCGGCGATGAATGTTTTGCAGAATATCTATGGTATTCAAGATTTCCACCTCCGTATGTTTCGTTTGTATCGTAATCTCATTATAACGTCATTATGTTTCGATGTCAATATGCTTTTGAGATGTTTTTATAAAATTCAATCCATTAAAATGTCATGGTTGTGGGTATTGGACAATAATAAAACGAGCCATCCGATTGATAGCTCGTTTAAACGTCATGATGTTAGGATTTCTTGTATCGTCCACTCATGTGAATCTCGAATTCATAGCGGCTGCCCAGAATACGGCAATGGTCTGAACCAACGATCCTACTGCCGCTATAGCATACGCGCACCAGATAGATCAGCGCAGATCCGACAGGAACATCCAGCATGGATGCCTCTTCAAATGTCGCAGACCGCGCGGAAATCCGATCTCTTGCAGCATCAATCAACAGGCCATAATGCTCTTCCAGAAAATCATACAGGTGTGCAAATTTTCCCGCATAGCTCTGAATACCCGGTACCATCTCCGGAATCAGATAGTTTTTAAAGATGGCAATCGGCTTGTTATCCGCGATCTGAAGACGCTGAATCTTAATCACCGGCGCGCCCGGCTCAATCTGCAGCTCATTGGCCACGCGGGGAGAAGCCGGCACCGTATCAATGTACATGTTCTTACAGTACACTTCGATGCCCTTCTGCTCAAGCGTTTCAGAAAGAGAAGAAACCTGATTGATGTTCTGCGTCGTATGGTAATCAAGCACTGTGGTTCCTTTTCCCTGCTTGGCTGCCACCAATCCTTCCTGCGAAAGCATTTCCACCGCCTTGCGTACGGTGGTGCGGCTCACAAGGAACAGCTTCTCCAATTCCGGCTCCGGCGGCAAAAGATCACCAATTGCATATTCACCATCCAGAATCTTGCTTCTCAAAGCATTATATACACGCATGTACGCCGGCGTCCTATCACGAACCACGAAATAACCTCCAAACATATCATAAAAAGTCATTACAACATGATGATTATAACATTGAGTGATGGTCAAATCAAGCCGCAATTGCTGAATTTTTCAAGATATTCCCTCAAACCTGTTTTTCTTATAGAAATGTTTATCGTATCTATTCGTATCTTTGGTCCGCATCATTTATCGTTATACATTCCAATCCACTCTCTTCTCCATCCGGCAACACGTTTCCAGACTCCCAAATTCTGCCACTTCGCCACTTGAATGCAAAATGAGGACTCATGTCAGCCACAGCTTTCATGAGTCCTCGTTCTATTATTTGTATACTATTCTTTTTTTGCCCGATTGAACCCAAAGCAGCGTTCATAGAGCTTCTTCGTCATGATCTTCTCTTCTCGCTCCCACGAAATGACATTGCTCGTTGCGACGCCTAGGTACTCGCCCATCTCTTTATAGTTCTTTCCAAGACTTGTTCTCCATTGCCGGACCTGTTCGCCCTGACC
>CAZACE010000210.1:0-4105 GCA_964483255.1 uncultured Oscillospiraceae bacterium | reverse complement strand
TGTCGTTCCAGTCGAGGACGCGGCCCGCGGTATCGCGCTTCGCGCCGCCGGTGGTAGCGACCAGGGTCGGGGTGATGGAAACGGCATAGTACGGAGCGGTATCGATCGGAGCCATCTTCTCCGGGTTGCGGCCGAACTCAGTATCCACGCCCGCAGCGCAGTCAGCGTTCCACTTGTCGATGGTCGCCTTCAGAGCTTCCGGATCGCGGCCGAGCTTCTCAGCCAGCTCCTCGATGGAGTCAGCCTTGATGATCCAGCCCTTTTCGATTTCGGCCAGGTTGTCGCTGGTCCACATGTAGCCTTCGGTGGTGGTCGGCCAGCTCAGCCACTGGGAAGCGATGGAACCGGCAGCGCGGGTCTTCTCGTCGAAGATCAGGTCAACCGGCAGCGCCTTCTCGTGCGGCAGGTCAACATAGCGGCCATACTCCATGTACTTCATGTGCTGACGGTGATAGCTGGTCGCCTCATCATAGAAACGGGTGCCCTCGGAGCTGATCTCGATCCAGGAGTTGCCCGCCATGGTGAAGTTGCGCATGAAGGTCGCCTCGTGATCCGGAACCTTGATGCCCAGCCAGAAGCCGCCGGACTGGGTCTGGTTGTTCATGTGCCAGATCTGAGCGCCGGCTTCCATGAGCATCTTGATGCCGTCGCCGGTGTTGCCCGGGGTGCCCGCGGTGTAGACCATGTCCATACCGTGGAAATCACGCTGCATCTGCAGGTTGTTCTCGTAGCCGCCGCAGGCGAGCAGGGTGCCCTTCGCGGACTTGATGGCAATCTCGGTGCCGTCGGCCTGACGGGCCACAACGCCGAAGACTTCCTTGGTCACCGGGTCCTGAACGAGGGACACGGCCGGGGTCTCGAACATGACTTCGATGCCGCGGCTCTCAACAGCCTTGGCGAAGCAGCGCCACACGCCGCCATTTTCGAAGGTGGAGCCCTTCACACGCAGGTGCGCGGAGCAGCCATCGAACACGGAGCCCTCGAAGGTGTCGAACTCGACGACCATGGAACCCCACTTCAGATCGCCGCCGCCAACATAGCCGGCCTCGTAGCCAACGCCGTCAGCCACGCCCTGGATCCACGGCAGCTGATCCGCGAAGCCCTGGCACAGCCAGGTGAGGTACTCGTCCGGGATGTCGTTCGGGCGGTTGCAATTGTACAGGTAGGTCTTCAGGGTGGAGACAGCTTCCTGCGCCGGAACCAGGAAGGTCTGGCCGGACGCGATGGAGTTGCCGCCGGCCAGCTCGACCGGCATCTTCTCCAGAACGAGGATCTCGGCGGTCGGATCGATGTCATAAGCCTCGACCGCAGCCGCAGCACCGGCCAGGCCGTAGCCGACAACCAGGAAGTCGACCTCGCGGTCCCACTTCTCGATCTCGCCCGGGGTCTTGACCCAGTCTTCCTCGGCAACGCCGCACACGCTCAGCGCCAGAACCAGCGCCAGGCAAAGCAGGATGCTAAGCAGTTTCTTCATAACTTTCTTCTTCCTTTCTTCTCGCGCGCCACAAGCGGCGCTCGTTTCGGATTTGACGAACCGCGCAGCCTTCATCCGCCGGCAAGGGGCATATTCCGGCCACAAATTTTCGTCGATAGCCTCATTATACACCCTCAAGCTGTTTGAGAGGCAAGGAGTTTGAAGAAAAATAGACAATCAATTTTTGCAGCACATAAAAACCGGATTTGGATGCCCGTAACGTTTCCGCGCAGCATAATCTGCATATTCACCCCTTTTTCTGCCGGATTTCTCTCCATATACGATCAGAACAAACCTAAAGTCGCTTGAAGTTTTCCCATGCCCGTTCAGATAGCGTCAGGAAAAAAGCGGTTGCCGTTCATTTGTAAAACTGATATAATGAACTATACATATGGACACCATGCGCTCGTACACATTGTGCACCGGAAAGGACTTTATGATTACACCAACAAGATTCTGCGCTGCCGCTCTGGCGGCCTGCGCCCTTGCGCTTGCACCTGCTCCGCAGCTGCTTCTCCCCGCCGCGATCGCCGAAAGCGAAGTCTCCACGGGCGAGTACCTGCAGACATCCAAGCAATCCAACATGCGCAAGGAGCCCGACAAGCGCAGCGATATCCGCGAAAAACTCAAGAAGGGCACCAAGATCGAAGTGCTGGACAGGGTCGGCATGGGCGAAAACGCTTGGGCCTACATCCGCGTGGTCAACACCGGCAAAAAAGGCTACATCATGCTGAGCCTTCTTGAGCCCATTCCCACACCGACGCCGACACCCACGCCCACGCCCGTGCCAACGCCCACGCCGACGCCGACGCCCACGCCGGTACCGACGCCGGTTCCCACGCCCACGCCCGTGCCGACGGCAACGCCCGAACCGACGCCCACGCCGGATGACTCCATCGTCCCGGGCGAAACCGTCTATGAAGACGAAAACATCGGCCGCACAGAAAAGAACGCCAACATCCGCCGCAAGCCCGGCGGCAAGCGCCTGACGCAGGTTTACTCCGGCGAAACGCTGCGCGTGATCGGCGAGGTCGAGTATGAAGGCGATCTGTGGCTGCATGTCATTGTCAAGGATACCGGCATGGAGGGCTATATGCTCGCCGAGTTCATCCGTCTGCTGCGCCCGGCTCAGCTGGTCGAAATTGACAGGGATACCGTGCTGGACCGCTATCCGGTGCTCTCCTGCGATCCCATCAACGATATCCAGCTGGCCGAGCCGTTCGAATACTCGGACGAAGAGCTCTCCCAGTACAAGACCCTGACTGTCGGCACCAATGACGAGGACGTTCGCGCCGTCAAGCTGCGTCTGTATGAGCTGGGGTATTTCAAAAAGAAAAACAATAACACCCTCTATACCGATTCCACGGCGGAGATCATCGCAATCTTCCAGCGCGACAACGGCCTCACGCCCACGGGCGACTGCGATCCGCAGACGCAAGCCACGCTTTTTGATGATCGCGCGCTCGGCCGTGCAGGCACCTCCAAGGAAGTCAAATACTTAAGCAACCGTGAACAGCCGCTCTACATCCAGAAGGCGGAAATCACCTCTTATGATTTCCACGGCAGTATTCAGGTCAGCGTGCGCAACAATACCGGCAAGCGCATGACCGCTTTCGGCATGAAGATCATTCCCTACTGGCGCACAGGCGAACCCGCCGATATGAAGGAAACCTTCGCCGAGGAGATCGAGCGCGTGTATTCCATCTCCGATATTTCTATCGGCAACGAGCGCAACTACTCCGATTTCTGGGAGCCCGAGGACGAAGAGGACGACAAAAACGACTACGAGGGCTATAACCCCGGCGACGTTCTGCCGGATGGCGGCATCTACTATCCGGGTCTGGAGGACGAAGACAGTTCCAGCGTGCAGGAACCGCATCACTTCAAGGTGAGCGATGAGATTTACTTCTCCAGCGCACAGGCGGCCATCAGCTGGTATCGCGCAGGCGGCAAGAAGATCGAAGTGGACGACGATCAGATGGTCTTTGTCGGCATCGACTACGGCGTAGGCGAAAGCCTCATCCATACGCTGCCCATTGAAATCAGCACCGAGGAAATCTCAAACGCCAACTGGGACATGGGCGTGACAACGCACTATGTGCTGCCCGTCTACCAGAGCTACTACGGCCTGCCGCAGGGCGCATGGGTCAAGTCCGTCGAGGATTTCTCCCCCATGCATGATGCTGGCATTGAACCGGGCGATGTGATTATGGGCATCGGTGATATCACGATTCTCGGCGACGCCACGCTGCGCAAAGCCCGCGGCAACATGGCGGAGGGCGAGAGCATGACGATGGTCTTCTGGCGTGACGGCTCGTACTATGAGACGGAGCTGTTCAGACCCAAGGCAGACGAATAATCACAAGGCGCTGTCTCAAAATGGCTACAGTAAGCCATGAGAGACAGCGCCGTTTCTGTTTCGTTTCGCTCAACTGCCTGAAGGCGTACGAAAAAGAAGTCGCCTCTTAATGAGACGACCCCTTCTTTTGATCCAATTACTTGATAACCTCGCCCATGGTGCCCGGAGCCATGCCGGCAGCGTTGGACTCGTCGGTGTCGATGTGCATCGCCAGCGCGTAGGAATCGCTCACGCGAACGACCACGTCGCCGAAAATCAGGCTGCGGCCGTCG
>CAZACE010000209.1:0-4115 GCA_964483255.1 uncultured Oscillospiraceae bacterium | reverse complement strand
GGCAAGGGCTACGAAAAGGGAGACAGCCAGAAATTCTGGATGGCTCTGCTTCATCATGTCTACGGCGTTGAAGAGCCGGAGAGCTTCATTTCTTTTGAAGACCAGGTGCATCTTGACCATACGAGTTTTATTGATGGCTACATCGCCTCTACCAAGGTGATGATTGAGCAGAAGGGCTTGGATAAAGACCTGAAAAAGCCCATCAAACAGTCCGATGGCTCTTTGCTTACGCCGTTCCAGCAGGCAAAGCGCTATATCACGGAACTGCCCCTGTCGAAGCATCCGCGCTGGGTTGTCACCTGCAACTTTGGCTGCTTCCATATCTATGACATGGAGAAGCCGCACGGCGAACCGGAGGTGCTGATGCTGGAGGATTTGCCGACGGAGTATTATCGTCTGCAATTCCTCGTGGATACCGGCGATGAACATATCCGCAAGGAGATGGCGGTTTCTATTCAGGCGGGCAAGCTGGTTGGCATGATTTATGACGCCTTTCTCAAGCAGTATCGCAACCCTGAAAAGCCGGAATCGCTCAAGAGCCTGAATATGCTCTGTGTCCGTCTGGTCTTCTGTCTGTATGCAGAGGATGCGGGCATCTTTGGCAAGCATAAGATGTTCCACAATTATCTGGAGGGCGTCGCAATCAGGGATGCGCGCGAAAAGCTGATTAACCTGTTCCGCGTGCTGGATACAAAGCCGGAAGACCGAGACCCGTATATGAATGAGGATTTGGCGGCCTTCCCCTACGTGAACGGCGGCCTGTTCTCCGATGAGAATATCGAGATTCCGCACTTCACGCAGGAGATTATGGATTTGCTGCTTCGCAAGTGCAGCGACGATTTCAATTGGAGCGAAATCAGCCCGACTATCTTTGGCGCTGTGTTTGAAAGCACGTTGAACCCCGAAACAAGACGCAGCGGCGGCATGCACTATACGTCAATCGAAAACATCCATAAGGTCATCGACCCGCTGTTCCTCGATGAGCTGCGCAAAGAGCTGGAAGAAATCAAGGCGATTACGGTCAACCGCACGCTGACGATGCGGCTGGAGGCCTATCAGAAGAAATTGGCGAATCTGATTTTCCTTGACCCGGCCTGCGGTTCAGGCAATTTCCTCACGGAAACCTATATCTCCCTGCGCAAACTGGAGAATGAGGTCATCCGCTGTCTGCTGGATGCGAAGATGGGCGCAAAGGGAACTGCCGGACAGATTGCCTTTGGTCTTGATGGCGACCTGAACCCGATTCAGGTCAGCATTCAGCAATTCTATGGCATTGAGATTAACGACTTTGCCGCGACTGTTGCAAAGACCGCGCTCTGGATTGCAGAAAGCCAGATGATGAAGCAGACCGAAGACGTCATTCATATGCCGCTGGATTTCCTGCCGCTCAAGAGCTACGTCAATATCGTGGAAGGGAATGCGCTCCGGCTGGATTGGGCAGAGGTTGTTCCGAAAGACAAGCTGAATTACATCATGGGCAATCCGCCGTTCGTTGGCGCGCGTTTGATGAATGCCGCGCAGAAAGCGGATGTGAATACTGTGTTTCCTGGATGGAAGAATGCAGGTAATCTCGATTATGTTTGCTGCTGGTACAAGAAAGCGACAGACCTTATGGCTGGGACGCAGATTAGAACGGCTCTTGTTTCAACGAACTCTGTCTCTCAGGGTGAAAGCGTTGCGCTTCTTTGGAAGCCGTTGTTTGCTGAAGGCGTGCATATTGACTTTGCGCACAGAACATTCCGCTGGGATAGTGAAGCAAAAAGCAAAGCACATGTTCATTGCGTGATTATTGGTTATAGCTGCGCGCCTAATACGAAGCCGCGTGTGATTTATACTGACAATCGATCGCAGATTGTGAAGAACATAAACGGCTATCTGATTGATGCGGAGGATGTGTTTGTCGATAGTCGTTCTAAGCCGCTTTGTCCTGTTCCAGAAATCGGTATCGGTAATAAGCCTATTGATGGAGGCAACTACCTCTTTACGGAAGAAGAGATGAGGACTTTTATCAAGAAAGAACCAGCGGCTGAAAAATGGTTTAAACCATGGTATGGTTCTCAGGAGTTTATCAATCGAAAGCCGCGATACTGCTTGTGGTTGGGGAATTGCCCTCCTAACGTTCTACGACAGATGCCTGAGTGCAGAAAGCGTGTTGAAGCAGTCCGTGATTTCCGTCTGACCAGTAGTAGTGCTGGTACTGTAAAACTTGCAGACAAACCAACGCGCTTCCATGTTGAAAATATGCCGGAAGGGACATACATCCTTGTGCCAGAAGTATCTTCCGAACGCCGTCGCTATGTTCCGATGGGATTTATGACACCGGATGTTCTTTGTAGTAATCTGGTGAAAATCATCCCGGATGCCTCACTGTATCACTTTGGCGTGTTGACATCCAATGTGCATATGGCATGGATGCGCGTAGTCTGCGGCAGGCTCAAGAGCGATTATCGCTACTCTAAGGATATCGTCTACAACAATTTCCCATGGCCTACCCCCACGGCAGAGCAGAAAGCCAGAATAGAAAAAACCGCGCAGGCGATTCTCGATGCGCGGGCATTGTACCCGGATTGCAGTCTGGCAGACCTCTATGATGAAGTGGCTATGCCGCCGGAACTGCGCAAGGCTCATCAGCAAAATGATAAGGCGGTCATGATGGCCTATGGCTTCTGGGGAAAACTCAATACAGAGAGCGATTGCGTGGCAGCGCTGATGGAGATGTATGCGGAGATGACGACTGAAAAGTGAGGTAAAAATGGAGTTGCCTTTTCTTCTCATGGGACAGATAAGAAAGAGCATTTGGAAGAATTGCAGAGTGGAAAGCTGTTCATGAGAAATATGATGTATTATCAGTCTATGAGCAGTGAAGATGCGGCAAGAATGGATTGTTATGACGGTAGTGTGCCATCAGGAAAGCATAACCTCAGTGTAAATGGAAGAGAGAGTTTTCCGGTCATCGCAAAAAATGTAACGAAATTGTAAAAATCCGCACGCTTCCGTCAAATTCAAAACGCCGCTTTTTCGCGCTGTGCAGAACTTGCTCAGCTCTTTCCCCCTCTTCTTGACTGTCTTCCGCCGCCGCTTTATAATGTCCTTAAACTCTGTTTCAACCTTATATAATACCAGCATCCCGAAAGGAGACTGTTTTATGCGCAGAATCGGCGTTCTGACTTCCGGCGGCGACGCCCCGGGCATGAATGCAGCCGTCATGGCCGTGGCCAAGGCTGCCCGTTACCACAACATGCAGCTCATCGGCATCAAGCGCGGCTACAACGGCACGCTCTGCCTGAGCGACCGCCCGCAAGACGACATGATCGAAATGGATCTGGATACCATCCTGGACATCGCCGATCAGCCCGGCACCTACCTGCGCACCGCGCGCTGTCTGGAATTCCTGCGTCCCGAGATGCAGCAGCGCGCCGCCAACAACATCCGCGAGATGGGCATTGAAGGTGTCGTCGTTATCGGCGGTGACGGTTCCTACAAGGGCGCGCTTGCCCTGTGCAGGCACGGCATCCCCTGTGTGGGCATCCCCGGCACCATCGATAACGACCTGAACTACACCGAAATGACCCTGGGCTACGATACCGCCGTCAATTCCTGCGTGGACGACATCCGCGCTCTGCGCGCGACCAGCCGTTCCCATGACCGCCCGGCCGTGGTCGAGGTCATGGGCCGCCACTGCGGCGATATCGCGCTCAAGGCCAGCGCGGGCACCGGCGCTGAAATCTGTATCGTGCCGGAGGTCGAATGGTCCATCCCCGACGTCGCCAAGCGCCTGGAAAAGCTGATCGCCGAAGGCAATCCGCGCGCAACCGTGGTTGTTGCCGAAGGCGCATGGGATTCCATGAAGCCCTATGACTGGCGCCGTGTGCTGCGCGAGCACAATATGCGCGTGCATGACGATGACCCCATCTCTACCCGCTTCTTCACCCGCGTGCTGCGCTGCCTGACCGGCTGCGAGGCCCGCACAACGGTGCTGGGCTATACCCAGCGCGGCCGCCAGCCCTCCGCCTATGACAGCGGCTTTGCCTATGAGGCCGGCGTGCTCGCAGTGAACCTGCTTCACAACGGCATCAGCAATCAGGTCATCGGCGTGAAGGACTCCCGCGTGTTCT
>CAZACE010000208.1:3825-4136 GCA_964483255.1 uncultured Oscillospiraceae bacterium | reverse complement strand
GGATGACTACGGCATCCCCCTGAAGCTGAGCCATACCGTCGTTGATATCAAGGGTAAGAAACGCGTTGAGGGTATTACGCTGGCGCAGGTGGATGGCTTCAAGCCGATCCCGGGTACCGAGGAATTCTACGAGTGCGATACCCTGCTGCTCTCCTGCGGTCTGATTCCGGAGAACGAGCTCAGCCGCAGCGCTGACGTCGAGCTCAGCCCGCTGACCAATGGTCCGCTCGTCGGCGAAGACCTGCAGACCAATATCCCGGGCATCTTTGCCGCGGGCATTGAACGCCTGGATGTTGATGATCATGACGTTG
>CAZACE010000208.1:1799-3815 GCA_964483255.1 uncultured Oscillospiraceae bacterium | reverse complement strand
CACGTGCATGACCTGGTCGACTTTGTTTCCGAAGAGGCTGCCGCTGCCGGTCGTCATGCTGCCGCTTATATTCAGGGCGGCTGCAAGGCTGAGGATGCAAAGGAGCTCAAGGTTGTCTGTGAAGGCGGCGTGCGCTATAGCGTGCCGGTCCGTATCTGCCCGGCTCACCTTGCCGATGATGCGCTGGTGACCCTGCGCTTCCGCGTGGCCAATGTCTATAAGAACAAGAAGATCGTGGTTTACGCCGGCGAGGACGTCATCTTCAGCAAGAAGCGTCCGGTTCTCGCGCCGGGTGAGATGGAGACCGTGATCCTCAAGGCGAAGGTGCTCAAGCAGTACGCTGAGCTCGACCATATCACCGTGACGCTGGAGGAGGCATAAGCATGAAAACTGTGAATCTGATTTGCATCGGCTGCCCGCTTGGCTGTCCTCTGACGGTGGAGATGGAAGGCAATGAAGTGAAGTCCGTGTCCGGCAACACCTGCCCGCGCGGCGACGCCTACGCCAAGAAGGAACTGACCAACCCCACCCGCATCGTCACCAGCACGGTGCGCGTGGCGGGCGGCAAGCTGGCGATGGTTTCCGTGAAGACCCAGAGCGATATCCCGAAGGACAAGATCTTTGACTGCGTGAAGGCGCTCAAGGACGTTGAAGTGACCGCTCCGGTGAAGATTGGCGATGTGATCGTGGAGAACGTGGCTGGCACCGGCGTGAACGTGATCGCAACCAAAAACGTGTAATCAATCAGTCGTTTCATCAACAGAAAAAGCGGAAGCCGGACGTTTTGCGCCCGGCTTCTGCGTCACGGGGAGAATGATCATATGAATGAAAAGAATCCGTCCGTCGTCTATGTGGACGGCATGACCGATGAACAGATCCGCGAAAAGCTTGCGAAGATCCGCTGCTTCCTGCTTGATATGGACGGTACATTCTATCTGGGCGATAAGCTGATCGAGGGTTCGCTGGATTTCCTCGCGGCGCTGAAGCGTACCGGTCGTACAGCGCGCTTTCTGACCAATAACTCCAGCAAATCCGCGTCCGTGTATAAGAAGAAGCTGGAGAAGATGGGCGTCGATGAGGAATACCGCGACGTCATGTCCTCCGGCCATGCGACGGTGCATTATTGCCTTAAGCACTTCCCGGGAAAGAAGTGCTATCTGCTGGGCAATGAGATGCTGCGTGAAGAGATGGTTTCCATGGGCCTTGAGATCACCGAAGACGATGCGGACTACGTGATCGTGGCGTTTGATACCACGCTCGATTACGCCAAAATGTGCAAGGTCTGCGATTATATCCGCTACGGAAAGCCGTATATTGCGACCCATCCGGATTTCAACTGCCCGACCGAAACCGGCTTTATTCCGGATATGGGCGCAATTATGGCGTTTATCGAGGCGAGTACCGGCCGCAAGGCCGACGTGATCCTCGGCAAGCCGTATGTGGGCATTGTCGATGAGGCGCTCATGCGCACGGGCTTTGGCCTGGATGAAATGGCGATGGTCGGCGATCGCCTGTATACCGACGTGGCGACCGGCGTGAATCATGGCATGACTGGTATCCTCGTGCTCTCCGGCGAGGCGGATATGGATACCGTTGCAAATTCCGATGTGAAACCGCATCTCATCTTCGGCAAGCTTGCGGACATGATCCCGTATCTGTAAGGGATCTGGGGAGACGCATGGGTTCCCCAAATCCTCAGGCAGGTCTGGGCGGCGGCCCAGCGTTCCCTGCCGCTTATCAAAAAACCTCCGGAACTCTGTTCCGGGGGTTTTCGTATGTTCTTTTGTTACTTGCCGCCGAAGCTCTCGACGCCGCGCAGCAGCTCAAGCTCGCGAATGTCACGCGCGTCGGTGAAGGCGGAGCGGGAGAGGAGTGAGCCGGAGCGCCAGTAGAGACAGATGTAGGGGATATCCTGCTCAAACTGATCCTGAATGAGGCTCATGGCATTCTGGTAGTCATCCGGCGTGACGCTGGTGCGCAGCTGGGAGAGCAGGCTGTTCATATCGTCGGAGCGAT
>CAZACE010000208.1:0-1789 GCA_964483255.1 uncultured Oscillospiraceae bacterium | reverse complement strand
CGCAACGTCGAAATTGAACGCGGCCAGCGCGAGCGAATAGTCGCCGCTGCGCAGCTTGGTGATGACGTTGCCGCGGGACCAAGTGGCAACATAGGCCGGGATGCCGACGGCCTTGAGTTGCTCGACAATCTTGTTGGCGGCATTGGTACGTACGGTGGAGCCGGGTTCGTCGTAGACGAGAATGCGGAAGGACTCCATGGCCTTGCCGTCCTTGTAGCGCTTGCCGTCGTCCGCCATCTTCCAGCCGGCCTGATCGAGCAGCGATTCTGCCATCAGCGGATCGTAAACGTCGCGGATGGTCGACTCGTTGGACAGCCAGGTGCCCGCGGGAACGGGCGTATAGGCGATGGTTGCCATGCCCTGATAGACGGAGGAGATCAGCTCGCTGCGGTTGATCGCATAGGAGATTGCCTCGCGGACGAGGTTCTTTCCGTTATCGTCGCTCTTGAGATACTTGTAAGAGCGGTTCATCAGTAAGACCTCAAGCTGGCGCGTGCGTGCGGAGAGAGAGAAGGAGCTCAGTGAGCCGGAATAGCGGGAAGCATTGATTGAGCGTGTCATGGCGACGTCGACATCCTGCGCATCGAACGCGCTCAGCGCCTTCTCGCTGTCCTTGTAGATGCTCGCGCGGATGTTGGTTACCACAGGTGCGCGCTTCCACCAGTTCTTGTTGGATACCAGCCAGATGGCGCTTCCGCGCTCATAGCCGTCGTATTTGTATGGGCCGGTGCCGGAGGGCATGGTGTTTGCAACCTCGCTGGCGGGCAGAATCGGGAAAGTGAGCGCGTAGAGCGATCCATAGCTGGCGCGGCGCAGACGAAAGAGGATCGTGCGGTCGTCCTCGGCCTCCCAGGACTGGACAGAATAAAAGGTGGAGTAATACAGGCCGCGGTCTTCCAGCTCGTATTCGGAGTTGAGATCATTGTCAAAGCCGGAGAGCTCGAGCATGTAGTCGAGCGTTGCGACCACATCGTGGGCCGTCAATTTTTGGCCGTTGTGGAAAGTGACGTCGTCGCGCAGCGTCACGCGCAGGCGACGGCCGTCGCTGATGAATTCATACGAATAGGCGAGCTCGGGCTGTGGCATGTAGTTGTCGTCCATGGAGAACAGACCTTCATACACCAGATCCAGCACGCTGACAACGTCGCGCTGGTTGAGCTCCAGGGGACGCAGCTCCAGATCGTCCGTGGCGACGATGGCGCAGGTGAGATACGTCGGCGCGGCAGCCTGAGAAACAGCAGGACACAGCGCCATCACACAGGCGCATAGCAGCGCACAGAAACGGGAAAACAGAGATTTGCGCATAGGCGATGACTCCTTTGTTGGATGGAACTTACGCGAAGAATTGTGCTGCAGGTATCGGGCAGCTTAAGCTTATCAAAGCTGCTTAGAAGTGGGAGCGGCTGTCGGCAGTGGTGTGGGCAATGGGAAGTAGTATTTGCGGTAGACGTCGCGCGCGCGCAGCACGCGGGAAGCATAGGCGGCGGTATTCTGCGTGGGAATGACGTCCAGCGTCACACCGTCGCTTGAATAATCGGGATTTTTGAGCCAGGCGTCCACATTGCCCTGACCGGCATGGTAAGCGCAGATGATTTTGGTTGCGTCCCCGCCAAAGCGGCGCGAAAGATAACCCAGATACCAGGTGCCGAATCGGATGTTTGTTTCGGGGTCATAGAGACGATCGAATGTGTAGGATGCATCGTCTTCATCGAGCTTGTGGGCGATCCAGCTTGCGGTATCCTCCATCAGCTGCATCAGGCCGCGCGCGCCAAGCCGGCTTTCCGCCTGG
>CAZACE010000207.1:0-4136 GCA_964483255.1 uncultured Oscillospiraceae bacterium | reverse complement strand
TACCTTATCAGACGTTTGTCAACACCTTTTTTGAACTTTTTTCAAACTTTTTTGAAAGGTTTTGAAAATCAAAAAACACTCCTGCATATCCTGAATGCGGTGATGATCATGATCAAGACTTTGGGTCATTTTCTCCTTCTGTTTATCCTCTGCTTCATGCTCGTCTACGCGCCCGAGATCCTCTCCGCTGTTTCATCAAACAGCAGTCTCTCCGCCGCAGCCGTCGGATTGAGGACATATATAATAGAAGCATTCGCGCCCAAATAAGCGCCACACCAAATTTAGCTTGTCTATCGCCTTCAATTGGGGTACAATAATGTCATTCAAGCAATGGAGGACACAATGGACGCCCTGATTCAATCGCTTGTTGCGGCCAATTTCGCGCCGGAACGCATCATTCCCCGCGCCCCTCTGGCGCGCTATACCACCTTCCGCGTCGGCGGCCCCGCCGATGTGCTGGTGAATATCGCCGATACCCGTGAGATCGCCACTGCGCTGCGCGCCGCCAAGAACGCCGGCGTAAAGGCGACGATCATCGGCAACGGCTCCAATATTCTCATCCGCGATGGCGGCATTCGCGGCCTGGTGATCCGCATCGCCGGCGAATGCAGCGCCATCCGTCGCGAAGGCAATACGCTCTACGCCAAGGCCGGCATTTCCATGAGCGCTGCCGCGCAGTTCGCCCTGAGCGAAGGGCTCACCGGCCTGGCCGAGATGTCCGGCATCCCCGGCACGCTCGGCGGCGGCGTCATCATGAATGCAGGCGCCTACGGCAGCGAGCTCTCCCAGGTGGTCACCCGCGTGGAGGGCGTGAGCCTTTCCGATGGCAAGCCCGTTTCCTTCGAAGGCGAAGAGCTTGGCTTCTCCTATCGTCACAGCGCAATGATGGATGCAGGTGTAATCGTGACCGATGTGGTGATGCAGCTGACCCCCGGCGATCCGGACGCGATCCGCGCGAGAATGGACGAATGCAACCGCGCTCGCCGCGAAAAGCAGCCGCTGAATTTCCCCAGCGCCGGCAGCACATTCAAGCGCCCGACCGGCCTGTTCGCCGCCAAGCTGATCGACGACTGCGGCCTGCGCGGCCTGCGCATCGGCGACGCTCAGGTGAGCGAGAAACACGCCGGTTTCGTCGTCAATCTCGGCCACGCCACGGCACATGACATTCTCGCCCTGATGGACGAAATCAAATCCCGCGTTTACGCCGCGACCGGCGTCACCCTCGATCCGGAAATTCGCATTCTGGGCGAAGACTAAGCCCCTTCTTTCAACCGATACGAAAGGAAAACTGCCATGAGGTTTCTCATCGTCACCGGCCTTTCCGGAGCAGGAAAGACCAGCGTGCTCAAGCATCTGGAAGATACCGGCTATCAATGCATGGATAACCTGCCGCCGCTTCTGCTGGATCAGACGCTCAAGCTCTGCGAAAAGGTGGAGCTGGAACAGAGCGTCGCACTGGGCGTTGATTCCCGCAGCGGTGCGCTGTTCAACGCAGAAGCCGTGATCGACGCCATCGCCTCGGCATCCGGCAGCCATAACATTTCCATGCTCTTCCTGGAAGCGGATACGGAAACGCTGATCGATCGCTATAAGGAAACCCGCCGTGATCATCCATTGATGAAGGATGGCAAGACGCTTGAGGAATGCATCGCCTATGAGCGCGAGCTGCTGCAGCCCCTGCGGGAGCATGCCAATTACGTGCTCTCGACCACAGGCATGAAGGCCAAAGAGATCCGGTCCGCCATCGACGAAATCATCGCGCAGGGTGAAAACCACCACACGCTGCGCACGGAGATCATGTCCTTCGGCTATAAGCGCGGCATTCCGCGCGAAAGCGATCTGGTATTCGACGTGCGTTTCCTGCCCAATCCCTTCTATATCAAAGAGATCCGCGCCTATACCGGTATGGAGGCGCCCATCCGCAATTACGTCATGGGCAAGGATGAGACCCGCGCCTTCCTGGTGCACCTGTACGCGATGGTCGATTACCTCATTCCGCTCTATCAGAAGGAGGGCAAGCGGCGGCTGATGATCGCTATCGGCTGCACCGGCGGCGCGCATCGCTCCGTCGCCATCAGCGAGGCGCTCGGCGCGCATCTGCGCGCGATGGGCCAAGCCACAAGCGTCACCCACCGCGACGTCGCGCTTGAGGAAGCCAGCTGGCCTTTCCGCCGCGACCGCTCTATCGAATAAGAATAATATCGGCTCATCATGCGCATGCTGATTCCAATCCTGATATAGGAAGTGGGATCGCATGCGCGTTTTTTCTATGCCGCAAAATCAGACCGCCATTTACAATACACCTCCCGCAGCACCCCTGCCGTCTCAGCCAACCCCGCCGGCATTTTCCGCATTCAGCGCAGACGCCTTCGCTCGAGCGAGGGCGCGCCATGTTCCGGTCTTTCTGCTCATTGGCGACAATCCCGAAGCGCTGCTCGATCCCGCCCTGAGCCTGCTGCTTGGCGAACGCACCGTACCTGTGCACCTTCGTCCCGGGGAGCGCGAGGATGTAGAGCTGCTTTGCCAGCGCGCAGGCGCGCTCTTTTCCGGCGAAGGGGCGCTGCCCCTGTGCGCACTGATGACCGCCGATGCGCTCCCCTTTCTTGCCGCGCCGCTGCCGCCGGCGGGATTCCCACTCGATCCCGCCCGGCTGCAAGTATGGCTTTCGCAAGCGGACAGGCGCTTTGTGCAGAATGCGCCCGCATGCAGCGCACAAGCAGCGCAGGTGATTCGTTCCTTCCGCGCCGCCCCTTCCGGGAAGCTTTATTCGCCGCAGGACGCCGCGCATGATCTGCGCCGTGCGCTGCTCGCCGCCGAGGACAAGCAAAGCGGCGGTTTCGGCGGCATCAAAGCGCCGCTCGTCTGCGCGCTCCGATTCGCGCAGCATGCCGGCACACACGGCGATAAGCTGCTTGGCAGCGCTTTCAGCCGGGCAATGGACGCCATGCTCGCTTCCGCACTGCATGATCCGCTGGACGGCGGCTTCTTCCGCGCAACACTGACTGACGATTGGCGCGTGTTCATCCCCGAAAAGCCGCTGGGCGTCAACGCTATGCTCGCGCTTTGCCTGATGGCGGACGGCCGGCGCAGCGAAGCCGTGCACGTGCTTGATTGTATTCTGGATCAGTTCGCCCTGCAGGGCGGCGGTCTTTCCCCCGCCGTGCATGCGCCGCGGGAAACCTACGCCTTTTCATCCCATCAGGTATGCGCCGCGCTGGGCAGCGAAAAAGGCCTTCGTGCCTGCCGCCTGCTCTCGCTGCTTCGCCAGCACGCCGGAGAGGAGCCGCCTGTCACGCCCAGCCGCTTCTCGCCCATCGCCGATTTGCCGGATCGCAAAGGCGCAAACAGGCTGGACGACGATGCGCCCAGCCTCTATCCGCTGCTGCCCGATCCGCTGACGCCAGAGGACGCCGCCTTCCTTCGCCGGGTGACGCCCCTGCTGCTTCGCGCCCGCGCCGCGCGAAGCAGCCAGCAGCCGCGGCCGTATGTGATCACATCACACTGCGCACTCGCCGCCGCTGTGCTGGCCTCCTGCGGCAGGCGGCTCAGCGAACCTCGATACACGCAAGCTGCCCAGCGAGCCGTTTCCTTCCTGATCAGTCGACTTCCGGCAGGGCCAGGGCCAACTGCTCTGCCCGTATCCATTATGCCCGCCAGTCCGCTCTATGCGCAGGCCACATGCGGCGCAAGCGCTGCGCTCGCGCTCGCGCAGCTGACGCTCGGTCAAAGCGAGGGGATGGAGGAATACGCGCAGAGCGGCCTTCGGCTCCTGAGCGTCGCGCTGCATGCGTTTGTCCGGCGGGACGGCCTGGTCATGCATACGCCTGAGGATTCGGCAGCCTTCTTTCCGCGCACGCCAGCAATCTACGACAGCGAGCTGCCCTCGCCCGCCGCGCTGCTGATCCGCTGTCTGCGCATGGCGGATCAGATGCATGCTCAGGCACATTATGCGGATGCGACGGCGGCAATATGGGCGGCTGCCGCTCCGGCGGCGAAGGCGCAGCCGCTCGCCTGCGCAGCGCTGATCGATGCGATGATGGAGGAGGCTTAGGGAGAAATAGGGATATTAAGTTTATTAAGGAAGAACGAAACAAATCGATACAAGCAGCTTTCCTTCCCGCAGGCTCCTTCCGTCA
>CAZACE010000206.1:0-4137 GCA_964483255.1 uncultured Oscillospiraceae bacterium | reverse complement strand
GCAGCCACTTTTCAAACGGATACAGCGCGCTCTTGATCGCAAGGCCGATCGTCACGATCGCCACAACGATCGTCAGCGGAATCTTGTATTCGCCGCTGGCCGCAAGCGCTGCCACACTCTCGCGGATATTGACCATCAGCAGATGGCCGGTGATGGAATAGAGGATGACGATGCCGAAAAGGAACAGGCTTGAGCCGACCAGGTTCATCATCATATAGCGAACGCCGGCGACAAGGTTGCGGCCCTTCTGGCGTATCATGACCAGGCCTGCCGCCGCCAGCGTATTGATCTCGATGAAAACGAAGGCGGTGAACAGGTCGTTGGTGTACACCAGCGCCTGCAGCGACAGCAGCGCCAGATCCACCAGGATGCAATAGATATTGTACTTCGTGCTCTCAATCTCGCGGATGGACGGCAGCAGACCGCCGATGAACGAGAAGAGCGTCACGAAGCAGAAGACCGTCATCATCGTCGTTTCCATCACGCCGATGCGGATCTCATTGCCCCACGGAGCCGGGAAGTGACCCATGACGTAAACGTAGCTGTCGCCGGTTTTCAGCGTATATGCCGCCACGCAGACAGTCATGGCCGTCACGGCAGTGATCAGGAAGGTGGTCAGCCATATGGCCTTTCGCCTTCCGATGACGGAAGTAATCACGGCGCAGATCAGCGTCAGCATGATGCAGAAGAACGGAAAATTCTGAACGAATTGCATCAGACCTCCTCCTTTCCGGCCAGTGCAATGATCTCATCAAGATTCAGGGTATGATATCGATAGTACAGACGAATCGTCAGCGCGAGCATCAGCGCAGTCACGGAGACGGAAACCACGATGCCGGTGAGCACCAGGCCCGCCGGAACCGGGTTGATGTACTTCTCCACGTCCTGAATGCCGTCCACCACGATCGGCGCGACGCGGCCCTCGATATAGCCCTGCGCCGCCAGAAACAGGTAAATGCCGGCGTCCATCATATCCATGCCGATGATCTTCTTGAGCAGATTCTTGTGCAGCAGCATCGTCGTAAAGCCGATACAGAAGAGGATGACTGCCGCCGTCTGATAGTAATTGGTCAGGAGCATCTTCATATGGTTACAGCTCTCCTTTCCTGAATACGGCGTAGAAGCAGTACATCGTACAGGTGACGATGAAGCCGACACAGATGTTGAGCACCAGGATCAGACCGCTGGAAAGAATCGCGCCCGGCGTGCCCAGCGGGATGATGCTCTCGATATGATTGGCGCCCGTGTAGAAGGAATAGCACTTGCTGACCGCATAGGTGAGCAGCGCGATAAGCACGATGCGCTGATAGAGCTTATAGGTGAAGAATCTGCGCATCTTGGCAAAGCCGAACGCGGTGACATAAAGGATCAGGCCCGCGCCCATGACGGCGCCGCCGGAGAAGCCGCCGCCCGGGGAGAGATGTCCATTGAGCACGACATACACGCCCAGTACCAGAACGATCGGCACCAGGATGGTCGCCGTCTTCTGCAGAATGACGTCGTTCTTGGGCTCGTAGTAGGTATCGGAATGCGGGTTCTCGTCAATCGAGGCGGCCAGCTGGCTGTAGCGGTAGGAGTTCTTGTCCTTGCGCAGCAGGAACAGAACGACCATCGCGCCGGTAAACAGCACCGTGGACTCGCCCAGCGTATCGAACGCACGATAATCCAGAATCATGCCGGTGACGATATTCACAGCGCCGGTCTCCTGCAGACCCTTTTCAATATAGCGCGCGGAAACCTCGTTGTTGATCGGATGATTGGGATCGCCGAAGTGCGGCAGCGTCGTCACCGTGTACAGCAGAAGCGCAATCATCGTCACGCACACGCCCACACACAGCACATTGTACAGCGCGCGCACGAACGGCTTGCCCTTCTTCTCGGTCCAGTCGTTCATCGCCGCCTCGATACGGCGCTCTTCCTCGAGTTCCTCCTGCGCCCAGCGCTTTTCTGCCGGGGTAAGCTCCTCGATATCCGGAGCAGCAGCCTGCTCCTGCGCGGCTTCCATGGTGCGCTCAAGTCCGCCGGTTTCGTCGTCCAGCCAGGCATTCACCCTGGCAAACAGCTTGTTCTTTGCCATTACTTGTCACCTCCGCGCTTGCCTTCCGCATGCTTTCTGCGGACCTCGTTGCGCGCGTCGATCGCGTGGATCTTTTTAAGCGCCAGGAAGAACAGAAGGCTCGTCACACCCGCACCGACGGCCGCCTCGGTGATCGCCAGATCCGGTGATTCAAGGATGATCCATACGATGGACATAATCATGGAATAGGCCATGTAAATGACGACGCTGGTGAGCAGATCCTTCGTCACGCACACGGCAATGGCGCATACGATCAGAAACAGCAGCATCAGCTGAACAATGATACTCATGCCTGCTCCCCCTTTTCTTCGTTTTCAATCTCCTGAGAATCGATGCCTGCAGCCGCATACACGGCGGCCTCGGCCATCTCGCGCTCCTCAGAAAGCGTATTGACATGCACGCGCATGTACTCGCTGCGCTGTTCATCTGTGGTGATTTCCAGGCGGCACAGCAAATGGCTGGCAACCGGGCTGGACAGCCACCAGAACACGATGACCAGCACGATCTTGAGGCCGGAGAACAGATCCGGCGCGCTGACAGCGAAGCCCAGCATGCACAGGGAGATGCCCAGCGTATCGACGATGGCGGCCGCATGCATGCGGTTGACCGCATACTTGAACTTAAAGACGCCGTACACGCCGATACAGCAGAACACAAGACCCGCGAGCACCAGCACAGCCGTCAGGAAAAAGCGAATCCATTCCATTACGCGTCCGCCTCCTCTTTCTGAGCCTTTTCAGCCACGAGGGATTCCTCATGCTTACGCTCAAGATAGATGCCCGTATACACCTTACTGAGCAGGATGACCGCCAGGAAGCTGAGCATCGCGTAGATCAGCGCAATATCCGCCAGAGCGCCCTCGCCCAGCAGTACCACCGTCAGCGCGACCATGATGACCGTGATCGTACCGATCTGGTTGATCGCCAGAACGCGGTCAGAAATGCGCGGTCCGAGGATGCAGCGGATCAGGCATGCCAGCGCCAGCAGCGTAAGTACCCCCAGCGCAAAGCCCATCAAAAGCTTATAAGCCGTTTCAATGCTCATCGCCTGTTCCCTCCTGTTCCCGATTTTCTTGTTCCTGGTTCTCCTGTTCCTGGTTCTCCCGAGGCTCAGCTGCGGCCTCCTGCGCAGGCGCCGCAGCCATCCCGGCATCCATATTCATGTGCTTTTCTTCCATCTTCATCAGCCGCTGCACAAAGCCGCCGTCATCCAGGCCGTCGACCAGGGAAGCGTCCAGCGCGTGCACCACAAAGTGATGATCCTGCAGATCCACGGTGATGGTACCGGGGGTCAGCGTGATGGAATTGGCCAGCGTGACAAGATGACGGTTCTTCTTGAGATCCACATCAAACTGCACCAGCTGCGGCTCGGGCACAAAATTCGGATTGAGGATCATCTTCGTCACAATCAGGTTCGCTTTGATGATCTCCACAACCAGATTTGCGCCGTATGCCACGGCGGAAGGCACACGCTTAATCAGCGCGATGTCCATCTTTGGGCTGTAGTCCATGTACTTCCAGGTGAATGCATACGCAGCGGCAGCAAACACCAGACCGAATATGCCAATTTCTGTCGTCCACTTGCCATTGAGGACAACCCAGAGCGCAAAGAAACAAATAAACATGGCAATCCTCCCATTGCCGCCAACCGGTATACACACCCATTCGCGGCCATAATCCACCATTTTTTATGGTCTCATTTTAAACCTGCGTATGATGATTGTCAATCAAATCGCCCGATTTTAACGTGGTCTTAAAAATAAGATATTTTATCCTGAACACCGCGCAGAATTACTGACCATCCCGAACGAAAAAACGGAACACAGCATACACAGCCATGTTCCGTCTCTGTTTTTCGCAATTACTTTCCGCACTCTTTTTTGACCAGCGCCTGATAGGCGTCGCGGATTCTGGCAAAGGTCTTCTCGTCCTTCATGCCTACGGGCTTGCCATCGATTTCCTTCACGCGGCAGGTCAGCGCGCTGGAGCTGGAGAAGAACACCTCGTCGGCATTCATGAGCGTATCCAGGGTGAAGGGCTCCTCGACAACAGGGATGCCCA
>CAZACE010000205.1:0-4147 GCA_964483255.1 uncultured Oscillospiraceae bacterium | reverse complement strand
GTGGAGGTCAAGAGCAAGGAAAGCGGCCTGATGGAGATCTACCGCCGCCTGCGCCCCGGCGAGGTCGGCACGGTGGATTCCGCTGAGAAGCTGCTCATGTCCACCTTCTTTGATCCCAAGCGCTACGACATGATGCGCGTGGGCCGCTACAAGTACAACAAGAAGCTGGCTATCGCCAGCCGCCTGCGCGGCCATGTGGTCGATCAGGACGTCGTCGATCCGCGCACCGGCGAGATCCTCATCGCTGCCGGCGAGCGCATTCCGGCCTCCAAGACCGACACGCTGGCCAAGAAGATCCAGGATGCGGGCGTCAATGACGTCTATCTGCGTCTGGAGGACCGCGTTGTCCGCGTCATCGGCAACAACTTCGTCGACGCGAAGGAGTGGCTGAGCGAGGAGACCGTGAAGCTGGCCGGCATCAACGAGATGGTTCACCTGCCGACCCTCAAGCAGCTGCTTGAGATGGCCGAGCAGGAAGGCATGGACGAGCAGGCGGTTACTCGCCTGCTGGCGGAGAATCACGCCGCGCTCATGCCCAAGCACATCCTCATCGACGACATCGTCGCCTCCATCAGCTACCTGCTGAGCCTGCCCTACGGCGTGGGCACCACCGACGATATCGACCATCTGGGCAACCGCCGCCTGCGCTCTGTGGGCGAGCTGCTGCAGAACCAGATCCGCATCGGCCTTGCGCGCCTGGAGCGCGTGGTCCGCGAGCGCATGAGCGTGCAGAATCAGGCTGAGGTCAAGCCGCAGGAGCTCATCAACATCCGTCCGGTTTCCGCGGCGATCAAGGAGTTCTTCGGTTCCTCCCAGCTGTCCCAGTTCATGGATCACACCAACACGCTGGCTGAGCTGACCCACAAGCGCCGTCTCTCCGCGCTGGGCCCGGGCGGTCTGAACCGCGACCGCGCGTCCTTCGAAGTGCGAGACGTTCATTATTCTCACTATGCGCGTATCTGCCCGATTGAGACGCCGGAAGGTCCGAACATCGGTCTGATCGGCTCCCTGGCGACCTATGCGCGCATCAACGAGTACGGCTTCATCGAAGCCCCGTACCGCATCATCGATCGCTCCGGCGAAGCGCCGCGCGTCACCAATGAGATCGTGTATCTCGCCGCTGACGAGGAAGACGGCTGCTACATCGCTCAGGCGAAGGAGCCGCTTGATGAAAACGGCTACTTCATCAACGACCGCATCGTTGCGCGCGTGCGTGCCGATGTCCAGAGCGTCGAGCCCAGCCGCATCGACTATGTCGACGTCTCTCCGCGTCAGGTTGTTTCCGTTGCGACCGCGATGATTCCGTTCCTGGATCACGACGACGCGAACCGCGCGCTGATGGGCGCGAACATGCAGCGTCAGGCTGTGCCGCTGCTGTGCCCGGAGGCTGCCTTTGTTGCCACCGGCATCGAGTACAAGGCCGGCCGCGACTCCGGCGTGTGCGCACTGTCCCGTCATGACGGTTTCGTCAAGAAGGTTTCTGCGGACACCATCGTCATCGAGGACGAGCTGCACGAGTGTCATACCTACAAGCTCAATAAGTTTGTCCGCTCCAACTCCGGCACCTGTATCAACCAGCGTCCGATCGTGAGCGCGGGCGAGAAGGTCAAGAAGGGCGACGTCATTGCGGACGGTCCGTCCACCGATCACGGTGAGATCGCGCTGGGCCGCAATATCCTCATCGGCTTCATGACCTGGGAAGGCTACAACTACGAGGACGCCGTCCTGCTCTCTGAAGAGCTGGTTCAGAAGGACGTCTTCACTTCCATCCATATTGAGAAGTATGAGTGCGAAGCCCGCGACACCAAGCTCGGCGCGGAAGAAATCACCCGCGATCTGCCCAATGTCGGCGATGACGCGCTCAAGGATCTGGATTCTGAGGGCATCATCCGCGTGGGCGCGGAAGTGCATCCGGGCGATATCCTCGTGGGCAAGGTTACCCCGAAGGGCGAGACCGAGCTGACCGCGGAGGAGCGCCTGCTGCGCGCGATCTTCGGCGAGAAGGCGCGCGAGGTGCGCGATACCTCCCTGAAGGTGCCTCACGGCGAGCAGGGCATCATCGTGGACGTCAAGGTGTTCGACCGCAAGGATCATTCCGAGCTGTCCCCGGGCGTCAACCGCATGGTGCGCGTATATATCGCTCAGAAGCGCAAGATCTCCGTCGGCGATAAGATGGCAGGCCGTCACGGCAACAAGGGCGTCGTCTCCCGCGTCATGCGCAAGGAGGATATGCCGTTCCTGCCGGATGGCACCCCGCTGCAGATTGTTCTCAACCCGCTGGGCGTTCCGTCCCGTATGAACCTGGGTCAGGTGCTTGAGATGCACCTGGGCATGGCGGCCAAGTCCCTTGGCTGGCACATCGCCACCCCGGACTTTGACGGCGCGACCTTCGAGCAGATTCAGAATGCACTGGAGAAGGCCGGCAAGCGCCGCGACGGCAAGACCGACCTGTACGACGGCCGCACCGGCGACAAGTTCGACAACCCGGTCACCGTCGGCTATATGCACTACCTCAAGCTGCATCACCTTGTCGATGACAAGATGCATGCCCGCTCCACCGGCCCGTACAGCCTCGTTACCCAGCAGCCGCTGGGCGGCAAGGCCCAGTTCGGCGGCCAGCGCTTCGGCGAGATGGAGGTTTGGGCGCTGGAAGCCTACGGCGCCGCCAACACCCTGCAGGAGATCCTCACCGTCAAGTCCGACGATATCGTCGGCCGCGTGAAGGCATACGAAGCGATTGTCAAGGGCAAGAACATCCCGGCTCCGGGCGTGCCGGAGTCCTTCAAGGTGCTCATCAAGGAGCTCGAATCCCTGTGTCTGGACGTCAAGGTGCTTGACAGCGATCACAACGAGATCGTCATCAAGGAGCTGGAGGACGAGGACGAGGATTACGAGCGCAGCAGCGCCGCCGCCACCGAGCAGACCGAGGAGGCCGAGGCCGCCGAGCCTGCCGTGGATGTCAGCGACGACATGGGCGATGACTTCATGAGCGACGACGTCTTCGACTTCGACGACGTGCCGAGCTTCGAGGATATCTCCCTGGATGACCTGGACGACAAGGAGTAATTTTTGAAAAGAACCCCAAGTCGCCGGAAATGAACAAATATCGCCCCGCCGCGCGCAAAACGAGATAAAATGCGCGGCGGAGGCCTGACTCATAAAGAAGGGAGTGCACCCCTTTGTCGGAACTGACAAACCTGTCTTCGATTCAAATTTCCATGGCGTCTCCGGATCAGATTCGCTCCTGGTCCCATGGCGAGGTGAGCAAGCCGGAGACGATCAATTACCGTACCCTCAAGCCGGAGCGTGACGGCCTGTACTGCGAGCGCATTTTCGGACCGACCAAGGACTGGGAGTGCAACTGCGGCAAGTACAAGCGCGTGCGCAACAAGGGCATCGTCTGCGACAAGTGCGGCGTTGAGGTGACCCGCTCCAAGGTTCGCCGCGAGCGTATGGGTCACATCGAGCTTGCCGCTCCCGTTTCCCATATCTGGTATTTTAAGGGCATCCCGAGCCGTATGGGCACGCTGCTGGATATTTCCCCGCGCGCGCTGGAGAAGGTTCTCTACTTCGCCAGCTATATCGTGCTGGATCCCGGCTGCACCCCGCTGCGCCAGAATGCGATCCTGACCGAGACCGAGTACCGTCAGCAGATCACCGCCCCGAGCTACATGACCGATATCGCCATGGGCAAGCCGGCCCTGCGCGTGGGCATGGGCGCCGAGGCTGTGCAGGAGCTGCTGGAGAAGCTCGATCTGGAAGCGCTCAGCCAGCAGCTGCGCGCTGAGATCGCGGAGCTGACCGAGAAGGAGCGCGAGCGCGAGACCGAGGGCCAGAAGCGCGCCAAGGCGATCAAGCGCCTGGAGGTCGTTGAGGCCTTCCGCATGAGCGGCAACAAGCCGGAGTGGATGGTTCTCAAGGTCATCCCGGTCATGCCGCCGGATCTGCGCCCGATGGTTCAGCTGGACGGCGGCCGCTTTGCGACCTCCGACCTCAACGATCTCTATCGCCGTGTCATCAACCGCAATAATCGCCTCAAGCGCCTGCTCGAGCTCGGTGCGCCGGACATCATCGTGCGCAACGAGAAGCGTATGCTGCAGGAGGCTGTCGACGCCCTGATCGACAACGGCCGCCGCGGCCGCCCGGT
>CAZACE010000204.1:1957-4150 GCA_964483255.1 uncultured Oscillospiraceae bacterium | reverse complement strand
ACAGCAGCGTAATGCCCGCCTCCTCAAATACGCGATGCGTCGTCTCATCCCAGATGGAGGACTGCACCTCGCCGATATGCGCCTTGCCCAGCAGCAGCATGCAAAGGCGGCTCTGGCCGATGCCGCCGCCCATGGTCAGGGGCAGCTCGCCGGAAAGAAGCATCTTGTGGAAGGGCAAACTGCGGCGATCGTCGCAGCCGGCAAGCGCAAGCTGGCGGTCGAGACTCTCGGGGCTGACGCGGATGCCCATGGAGGAGATCTCCATCGCACAGGAGAGCACCGGATGCCAGAAGAGCAGGTCGCCGTTGAGCTCCCAATCGTCATAGTCCGGCGCGCGGCCGTCGTGCGGCTTGCCGCTTTCCATCTTGCCGCCGATACCCTGGATGAACACCGTGCCGTGCTTCTTGGTGAAGATGTTCTCGCGCTCCTTGGCAGTGAGATCCGGATAGAGATACTCCAGCTCCTGCGCGGTGACGAAGGTCACGTTGCGCTCAATCAGCGGCGTATCGCACAGCTGGGGAAACATGCCGCGCACGGTCAGCTGCGTATCGCAGATGCTGTTTACGATATTGCGCACGCACTCATGCAGCGTATAACGGGTGCGGCCCTCGTCGGTGATCACCTTTTCCCAGTCCCACTGGTCGACGTAGATGGAATGCAGGTTGTCCAGGCTCTCATCGCGGCGAATGGCGTTCATATCGGTATAGATGCCCTTGCCCGGCTCAATCTCATAGCGATAGAGCGCCATGCGCTTCCACTTCGCCAGGGAATGCACGACCTCGGCGTCAGCCTTCGCGCAGGGAATATCGAAGCTGACCGGGCGCTCCACGCCGTTCAGGTTGTCATTGAGGCCGGAATTCGGCTCAACGAACAGCGGCGCGCTGACGCGCTCCAGATGCAGCGCATGCGCCAGAGAATCCTGGAAAACGCGCTTGATGAGCGAAATGGCGCTCTGCGTCTGATACAGGGAAAGATGCGGCTGATATCCCTCGGGAATAAAAGAAGAACCCATACGTTTCTCCTCCTCAAATCTCAAAACTATGCTGTACAGTATACAGCCCGACGCAGAATTTTCCAACACTTTTTTAATGCGAATCCGAAATTTCCCGCCGGAACATGCGCATCCTACATCCAAAACGGACATCGGAGGCGGCAAAATGGCTATCAACCGTGGCAAAATCGTCATCATCGGCGCAGGACACGCAGGCAGCGCCATTCTCAATTCACTGCTTGGCATGAATCTCGCCAGGGAAATCGTGCTTATCAATCTGGACCGCGAGCAGGCGCTGGGCGAGGTGCTCGACGCCGGTCACACGCTCGCCTTTTCCTATACGGCCGGCTGCGCCATCCGCGTGGGCGACTATGAGGACTGCCGCGACGCACAGATCATCATCAACACCGCAGGTCCTTCCATCCAGCCGGGTGAAAAAGCCGACCGGATGAATCTGCTGGAAAACAACCTCGCCGTCATCCGGCAGGTGATGGACGGCGTGACGCGCTATACCCGCGACGCGATCTTCATCAACGTGACCAATCCCGTCGACGTTCTGACCTATTATTGCATGAAGAAATACGACTATCCGCGGGAGAGGTGTCTTTCCACCGGCACGCTGCTGGATACAGCGCGCTTTTGCAAGATGCTCGCCGACAGCCTTTCCATCGACGCCAAATCCGTCACGGGCTTCGTGCTCGGCGAGCACGGCGGCACGGCGTTTATCCCCTGGAATACGGTCAATATCGCCGGTATTCCGTTTGACCGCTTCACAGAGCAATTTGACCTCAAAACGCCCATCGACCGGGAGCAGCTCATCCGTGCGGTCAAGGCAAGCGGACTGGACATCATTGAACTGAAGGGCTATACCTCCTCCGGCATCGCGCTGACGGTGTGCCGCGTGGTCTCTTCCATCCTGTTTGATTCCCGCTCCGTGCTGCCGCTGAGTGTCATTCCAGATGGCGAATACGGCCTTAAAAACGTCGCCATGAGCCTGCCATGCATCCTCGGCGAAAGCGGCATCAAGAAGATCCTCACCCTGCCACTGGACGAGGACGCCGAGCGCGGCATGCGCGCCTGCGACGAATACCTGCGCAGCGTGCTCCACAATATCGATATGGACACCGGCAGGGTGAATCAGGAGGGTTGGCTCGGCGGGTTCCCGCCGCAGCATACGAATCCGGCTGCGGTTGGGCCGATCC
>CAZACE010000204.1:0-1857 GCA_964483255.1 uncultured Oscillospiraceae bacterium | reverse complement strand
TTCTTTCTCTATTCTCCTTTATTCAATCGGAAAATCGTAATAGACCTTCGGCAGATCGCACTTGAACGTGTAATGCCACCATTCCTCGACGTAATCGCCAAAGCCCGCGGCGAGCATGCCCTGCCTGAGCAGCTCGCGGTTCGCCTTCTGCTGCGGCGTAAGGTCTTCGTAGTCGTGCGAGGAGATCCTGGAGAACCAATCGAATTCGCCGCCCATATCCAGCTCGTTTCCGTCCGCGTCCGTCAGCGTCAGATCGACCGTAAGCCCCCGCGAATGGCCGGAATACACGGCGATGTATCCCTTGGGAAACAGCTCGCTCTTGTCCAGCAACGGATAGAATTCTTCCTTGGTCTTGATATCGCCCTCGTCCTTCGCCCAGCGGACAAAGTGATCCACCGCGCGCTGGGGACGATAGGCATCGTAGACGAGGAGATACAGCCCCTGCTTCTCAAATGCATCCGCCGCCTTTTTCAGCGCTTTGGCTGCGCAGGTCTGCAAAACAGACTTCGGCGCGAAATATCCATCCACCGGGCAGCCGACAAAATTGTGATATCCGGCATAGCGGATATCCTCGCGGATAGACGGAACGACGTCCTTGATGTACACAAATCCTTCGGGAAGCATTTTTATTCCTCCATATGATCGCCTGCGGGCGGGATCTCATCCGCCCTTCGGACACCTTCCCCATAGGGGAAGGTTTATTTTGCTTGCTTTAAGCCGCCGCGAAGCGAAAACGGGTCAAGGGATGAAATCCCTTGCAGGGGCTTGGGGACAGCGTCCCCAAACGTTCCCCCGCTCCTTAGAACAGACCCGTGATCCTGCCGGTCTCATCGACGTCGATCTTCTCCGCCGCGGGTACCTTGGGCAGACCCGGCATGGTCATGATATCGCCGGTGAGCGCGACGATGAAGCCTGCGCCGGCGGAAACCTTGAGATTGCGCACGGTAACAGTGAATCCTTCCGGCGCGCCGAGCAGCTTCTGGTCGTCGGAGAAGGAATACTGCGTCTTGGCCATGCAGATGGGATACTCGCCAAAGCCCAGCTCCTCCAGCTGCTTCGCCTGCTTCTTCGCGTTCGGGGTCAGGGAGACCGCAGCGCCGCGATAGACGTTCTTCACGATCGCCTCCAGCTTCGCTTCAATGCTGCTTTCCAGCTCATAGGCAAAGCGGAAGTTGTTTTCGGCCGTCTCGCACAGGCGGACGACTTCCTCCGCCAGCTCCACGCCGCCAGCGCCGCCCTTGCCCCAGACCTCGGAGAGCGCAACGTTCACGCCAAGCTCACGGCACTTCTCGCGCACCAGCTCCAGCTCGGCCTGAGTGTCCATCGGGAAGCGGTTAATCGCAACCACGCAGGGCAGCTGATAGGTTTCGGTGATGTTGCTGACATGGCGCAGCAGATTCGGAAGACCCTTGCTGAGCGCCTCGAGGTTTTCATTGTTGAGATCCGCCTTGGCCACGCCGCCGTGATGCTTGAGCGCGCGCACGGTCGCCACGACGACGACGGCAGCGGGCTTGAGGCCCGCCTTGCGGCACTTGATATCCAGGAACTTCTCCGCGCCCAGATCCGCGCCGAAGCCGGCCTCGGTCACGCAGTAATCGCCCAGCTTCATCGCCATGCGGGTCGCCATGATGGAGTTGCAGCCGTGGGCAATGTTGGCAAACGGGCCGCCGTGGATGAACGCCGGAGTGCCCTCGAGCGTCTGCACGAGGTTCGGCTTGAGCGCATCCTTGAGCAGCGCGGCCATCGCGCCGGCAGCCTTGAGATCGCCCGCGGTGACGGGCTTGTCGTCGTAGGTATAGCCCACGATGATCTTACTCAGGCGCTCCTTGAGATCGGTGATGGAAGAGGACATGCAGA
>CAZACE010000203.1:0-4163 GCA_964483255.1 uncultured Oscillospiraceae bacterium | reverse complement strand
AGAACGGCGCATACACGGATTCAAACATGCCTACCAGGATGAACACCGCGCAGAACGCCAGCGGCGTGGCGGCATAGGCGCTCGACTTCTTATGGATCCAGTAATACTGCGCGGAGCGCACAACTGCCAGCGCCGTATAGGCAATCAGCAGCAGACCCGCGATGAAGCCATTGTTGTAAATCACGCCGAAGAAGGCGTTGTGCGCATTGAAGTGGCGGTCGCCCGCACCGTCCATCGCCACCCATTCCTTCACGACGCTCGTCTCGTGACCGTTCCAGGTGAGGTTATCAAGAATCGTCATCCAGATGCCCCAGCGGTCGCTGGTCAGATCATCCATGGAAATCTTGCGATCCTCGGGCTTCGGCACGGTGATCGGGTTGCCGTAGGTCTCATGGTTATAGACCGCCAGCGCGTAGTCCTCTTCGTAGGACTCGTAGATCTTATCCATCGTCACGCGCGCGCCCAGCACGCCAAACGCAAGCACAAAGACAGCCAGCATCGCAAGCAGTCGGCCCGGACGCTTCACGCTGCCCGCGATAATCGCCACCGTCAGGATCGCCATCACGCCCACAAGAGCCAGCAGGCCGGAGCGGGAGAGCGAGAGCACTAAGGAAACCGCAGCAAGCGCGGCGCACGCGCCGTAGGCAATTGCAGACTTCATCTTCTTTTCCTTGAAGCTCGCGTATGTAAGCAGCATGGCTGCCGTCGTCATGATGATGCAGCACATGGACAGGCAGTTCGCATCATAGAAAACGCCCTTATAGCCCGGATAGCCGATCACGACCGGCTCTGTCAGATAGGACAGCACCAGAAACGGCAGCACCGCAAACACGCAACCGCGCAGAATCGAGCGGAATGTCGATTCATCGTCGCGCGAGGCGAGCACGGAGAAGACCACCGGATAGCAAAGCAGCAGCGGCACGCTCTCGGAGAGCCAGTCCTGATAGAACAGGCCCGAGACGACCATCATGCCATGCAGCGCAAACCACAATCCCGCCATTCCCTTGTGAAAATGCACGCGCGCCTTCACGCCGCTACGCGCCGTGAGCGTCACAAACGCCAGCAGGATCATGCCAAAGAGCACAAAGATCATCCAGCGCATCGGGAATTTTCTCTGCGTGAAGAGCACGCAGTAGCCGATCAGCGCAAAAAGCGACGCCGTCAGCAGGCGGCTGTCAAAGATCTCGTTGAAGATGCCCGTCACCTTGTCGTAGAGGTTGAGCACCTTCGTGCCGTCAAAGCCTTGTTTGCGCATAGTCATGCCTCCAATATTTCGTCAGAATAGGGGGAGCGTTGGGCTGCCGCCCAAACCCGCCTGAGGGGCATTGCCCCTCAGACTCCCCTCTTCGCTTCGCGCATACGGATTCAGCGTTAGCAATTAAATCCCTCAATCGCTTCTAGATAGATCGCTTCCACGGTCTGCGCATTGCGCGCCCAGGTGAGCTCGCAGGCGTCTTGCTGACCCTTTCGGCGCAGCGCCTCGTATTTTTCGGGATGAGCAAATACCTCGCGCATCACGCGCTCGGTTTCGTCGATATCGCCGGCGGGCACAAGGAAGCCGTTTTCGCCGTCCACAATCGTGTCCTCGATGCCCTCATTTTCAGCGCCCACGGCGATGCAGCCTGCGGCCATCGCCTCGATATACACGATGCCGTAGCCCTCGCCCCAGCTGGGCAGGACGAACAGATCGCTTTCCGCCATCCGCTCAAGCACCTGCGCATGATCAAGACCGCCTGTCATCTCCACGCGCTCGCCAAGGCCCAGCTCCGCAATGCGTTTTTTAAGCATCCCTTCCATCTCGCCGATGCCCACGATGGTCAGCTTTGCATCGGGATACTCTCCCGCGAGCCTCGCAAACGCCTCCAGCGTCCTGTCCATGCATTTGCGCGCCTTGAGCGTGCCCACGGAGATCACGCTGCGCGGCGTATTATCTGTTTTTTCCGGCACGAGCGAGAGATCCACGCCGTTGGGCACGATGCGCGAAAGCTTCCCCTCTCCGCGATAGGGCGCGACCCTGCTCATCAAAAGACTGGAAACCGCCATCAGCGCATCCGCCTCGCGGGCGATCATCTGATTGCGCGGCCACGGCTCCTCGCCGGGGATAAAGTAATGGAAAACATCCGTGCCATGCACGGTCAGCGCAAAGGGGATGCCCAGCGCCTTTGCGACCAGCATGCCCGCGTGTCCGTCGCGCGGAAGCATATGCGCATGCACGATATCAAAGGACTTCTGTTTATGGAGCCTCCTTGCAATCGGCAGCGCAGCGCCTGCGAGCAGCCGCCCGCCCAGGTACTTTTCGCCTTTGTTGCCCAGCGTCAGGCAGCGCGGATAATAAACCTCAATCCCATCGATCACATCATGATCCGGCGTTCTCCGGTTGACCTCATAGAGCTTCGGGCGAAGCCTTTTCATCATCGGCAGCACGCCCATGCAGGAAATGACCACAACCTCGTGGCCGCGCGCCATCAGCGCCTTCGCCTGCTCATGCACATAAAAGCAATAGGGAGAATTGTCCGCCTGCCGGTGGATCATCATCAGAATGCGAAGCTTCTTTTCCATCTGCACGCGCCTCCCTTTCTTTCCGCCTGCGGGCGGGGACCTCATCCGTCGGCATCCGCCGACACCTTCCCCATAGGGGAAGGCTTATTTATTCCTGATACAGCTGCATCCACTTTTTTGCGATAATCGGCCATGCATATTCCTTCGCATGCTCAATGCAGCGCGCAGACCGCTGTGCATAATCCTTGGTAATCTCGGCGATCATCTGCGATTGCTGCTTCACGTTGCCGCAAATCACGCTGTAGCCGACCTCCCCTTCGGGGAACTGGCCGTCAAAGCCCTGGCCTCTCGTATAGAGCACGGGCACGCCCTGGCTCATCGCCTCCAGATAAACCATGCCGAACGTCTCGGCACTTGAGGGCACCAGCAGCACATCCACGCCCGCGTAAAAGCGCTTCATGGCTTCCATGCCATTGGCTACGCCCAGATAAGCGTCGCCCTCGTCAAGACCCGCCACCAGATCGTTCATCAGCTTGCCCTCGCCCACGGCGCGCAGCACACATGGCGTACCCGCCGCATTGGCCGCATGCACGGCCTCCAGCGCATCCTGCGGGCGCTTGCGCTTTACCATCTTGCCGGCGAAGCCCACGCGCAGCGGACTTTCAAAGCCCTCACGCGTCTTGCCATCCAGCCACTCGGGCGCGATGCCGTTGGGGATGACCGCAGTCTTCTGCTCCATGAGCGCACGATCCTTGCCATGCAGCCACTTGCTCAGCACCTTATCCCGCGCCGTGCCGGAGAGGAAGACAACCTTATGCGCCCTGCGCAGGATCTCGCGGGCCATCGCGTGCAGGTGCGGCTCATATTTCCAGATCGCTTCAATGTCGCTGTAACGCAGGGTGACGATGTAGGGAATGTTGTATTTCTTATGAAGCGCCAGCGCAATGGAGCCGTCGGTGAAGAGCGTGTGCGCGTGCATCTTCGTCACGCGGCTCAGATCGACGCTGTTTTCAATCGCGGGCACGGAGCGCTTCGCCTTGTTTGAAAAGAAGAGCGCATCGGTCCTTTTCACGGTGAGCTCCACATGCGTCGCGACGCCTTCGGGCTGGTTCTTGCCCACGTCGCGTTTTCTTTTTTCGGGCACGAAGACGGTCTGCTCCAAACCCTCATCGCGCAGCGCCTCAAACATCTGCGGGAAGACCGTGCTGCCCGCCAGATTGCAGCAAATATGCAGAATCATGCTTTCTTTCCGCCTTCCTTTGCCTTCTTTTCCTTCTCAGCCTTCAAAAACTTGGGCAGGTTCGCAATGCCCACCAGCGATCCATAACCATAAGCAAAGTGGAACGCCGGATAAAGGATCACCTCAACGGGCAGGAACTTGAGTCCCTTCTCCTTGGCGATGGTATAGGAATAGAAGAAATCCAGCAGCAGATACGCGCCCCACTCGAGCGCCAGCAGGCCGCCAAAGAGTACATTGCTGACAATGGAGTCCATCACCAGGTCAATATAGATACCCTGATCCATCAGGGGGATAATCACAAGATTCGGATTGTCCGCCATCAGTTCCTCAAAGCGTTCGCTCAGCAAATCGGAGACTTCGCCGGTGGAATAACCTGTCTGCTTCTGGATGGTCAGCATGACGCCGGCACTGCCGTTGACATTGG